>JAUQOU010000005.1:1901-32745 GCA_030550715.1 bacterium
CACGACGCTCTTCCGATCTCTATAAAATTTGAGAAGTTCTGCGTCTATTTCGTATTCCATCACTCCGGGAGCTATCATTCTTTCAATTTCTTTTAACGCTTTTTTTGTTATTGAGACCGCCTGTCGTATAATCTTTATTTCATATTCATCTTTTTTCGCTCTCATTCTGCCGAGAACAAAGCTTATATCTGTAAATCTTGACGGGATTATAATTTTGCTCCTCGCTCTTTTTTTGAGAGAAATGAAACCTTCAAATATTTCTTCTTTTTCATCTTCAAAAGGAAGGAAAACATTTTTAGCTCCCGTGAGTATTTTCTCAACACTTTCTCCGAAGTTTTTTATGTCTTTTATCTCAACATCGTACCATATTTTTTTTATCTCATCATTGGGTGTCTCTTCACCTATCCACACCCTCTCTTCTTCTGTGATTTTTCTTCTGAAAATTATTATTTTTCTCTCTGATGTTTCTCCTTTTCCTTTTTTTGAGAATACAACTTTTAATGATGGGTCTTTTATGCATGTGAGGTAAAGAATCTTGCTTGATGGTCTGTATCTGAATTCAACATCGTTGCTTCTTATTTTAGGTGTTGGCGAAGATAAAATCACTACTGAGTTTTCAGGTAGGATTTCAAAGAACTCTTTTATTCTCTTTTTCAGTATTTCGGTCGGGAATGCGGTTGAGTTGTTCATAAAGTAAAGGTTAGCTCTTTGGTTTCGGAATAGAAATTTTTCTCTTTCTGTCTTTTACTCTCCGGGGATGTGTTCTTCTTTTCTTGCAAGGCACTCCTGAATTTTAAGGTTAGGTTTCAATCTCACAAAAGCTTTTTCGCTGTCTTTCACAAAGTTCTTGGCATAAATGATGTATTCTTTTATTTCGTTCTCGCTCAGTTCAGAAAAGTTCTTCAATTTTATCTCGTTGTATTTTTCTCGTATGTTTGACCAATCTGAACAGAACCACTTTTTGGGGAGAATTCTTTCTGCGAACATAGATAAGATTTTTTCTTCCTCCTGTGGTTCTTCTCCTTCAAGATATACGTACATTTTTGCGCATTTTAGTATAGAGTCAAGGATTTTTTCTTTTATAGATTCGCTTCTGATATTCGTTTTGAGTTCGTTTTCAATATCGTATATATTTCGGAATGAGTCAAAGAGGTTTATTGCCATAATGTCAAGCAAGCTTCCTGCACATTCTCCTCTTGCTTCGGCTTCCATCTTGAACTCTTCTACTAATCCCGGTTCTCTGAAAACATCTTCATCGTTCGGGTCCACTTTTGAGCATTTTGCTAATATTTCTCTGAATCTGTCAAGCCCTATTCTATTGCAGAACTCGTAGAATTTCTCTCCGTCTTTTCTTTCTTTTTTCCATAGTTCAACGACTTGGTTGACAAACAGCGGAGCGTTTTTGGCGGGGATTTTTCCTATAACTTCTCCGAACCTTGCTTTTTGTTCAAATAGGTATCCACCTATCATAACTATGTAGTGTGGAGCGAGTTTTCCGTTTATCTTTGCGCTACCTCCGTAAAATCCTATATCTCCTAGGTGGTGCTGACCGCATGAGTTCGGGCACCCGGAAATATGTATTCTTAAACCCGCAAGGTCCCCTACCATCTCTCCTATGTACTCTGCAAGGTTATATGGATGTGTTACTGCAAGTTTGCATGAGAAAGCACCGGGACATGAAACAATTTCTCTTTGTGCCTCCGTTACCGCTCCGTCTATGAACCCTTTACTTCTTATTTCATAGTATATGTCATAGAGAAATTCTTCTTCAACCCAAGGTATCAGTATTTTCTGCTGAGGAGTTATTCTGACATAACCTGCTCCATATAGTTCTGAAATATCTGCAATGAATCTGAATTCATCTGGTTTTAGGTTCCCAAGGACTGGCTTTATATATACTCCGAAGTATCCGGGCTGTTTTTGCTTGAATGTGTATTTTTCTAAAAATAGTTTGAAAGTTTTATCTGATGTATCTGGTTTGAATTTAGGTTTTTTGAGCTTCTTTTCGTTTTTGGGTCCATCTGCTCTTCCGGTTTTTGTGGGAGCTGGAAGAGGGAAGTTCTCAACATATCTTTCAAGTTCTTCTCTGATATTTTTAACTCTTTTGAGTTTTTCAAACTCTTCAAATACGAGTTCTTTGAATTTTTCAAAACCTATTCTCGCTATAAGGAATTTCAACCTCGCCTTGTTTCTGAATTTTCTCTCTTCTGTTCCGTATTTATGAAAAACATATATTATTGCTTCTGCGAGTGGGTAGAACTCATAAATAGATATGAAATCTACGAGGAGTTTTGCTTCCATAGGAACAGGTCCGAGCCCTCCGCCTACATAAACTCTGAATCCTTTTTCTTCTTTCCCATTTTTTCTTATCTGAGCGACTGCTCCTATATCGTGCATTCTTACCATAGCGTGGTCATTTTCGCATTCAGAGAAAGCTATCTTAAATTTTCTTGGCAGAGTTGATGTAAGAGGATGTCTTAAAAAGTATCTTGTTGTGAATATGGCATAGGGGAGAGTATCAAAAATCTCGTCCGGACATATTCCTGAAAGATAAGAAGAAGTTATGTTTCTTACGGTGTTTCCACATGCTTCACGGGTTGTTATTCCTACTTTTGCGAGTTCTCTTAAAACAGATGGTATATTTTCAAGTTTTACATAGTGGATTTGAATATCTTGGCGTGTTGTGAGATGCCCATGCCCTGAACCGGCGTATTTTTCAACTACATCTGCAATAACTCTTAACTGTTCTGAGAATATAAATCCAGATGGTATCTTTATTCTTTGCATGTGGGTTCCGTCTGGATGATGTCTTACTCCGTAGGTTCCGAAGTTCAATCGGTAGCTTTTGAACCTTTCAGGGTGTATTTCTTCTCTGAAAAATTTCTGGATCACTTCCTCGTATTCGTCTATTTCTTTCCAGACATCAAATCCCTCGCTCTGCTTGTTTATATCTATCTGCTCCCATGGGGTTATGTTTCTTTTTTCTGTGTCAGCCATATTTATTCCCTCCTACCTGTGGTTATGGCAAAATTTATTCCATACAGTTTTTGGTATTTTGGAAATCTTTTATGAAACATTCTGAAACTTATATGAAAGGGTTTGAAAAGTTTTTGCTATTTGATAAACCTTGAAGTGCTTATCTTTTAGGGTGAATTTTTTTGATTTTTTGGAATTTTTCTTTTCGTAAAGCATTTTACCTTTTATATGAATGGGACTTCTACTTCAAAGATATGTAGAGTATGTACTGGTGAATATCCGCCGATTACATATAAGAACTATGAATTTCTTTCTCAATTTTTGACAGAAAGGGGTATGATAAAATCGCGAAAGCTTACAGGTTTATGCTCAAAGCATCACAGACAGCTTGCGAAAAATATAAAAAGAGCAAGGCATCTCGGGCTTCTTCCATTTACAACTGTATCTGCAAAGATAAAACCTCAGGAACTCAAGCTCCTTTTTGAATCATCTTCTGCAACAAAAAGAAAGCAGGAAGAATTGACCGATGAAGCTTCGGTTTCTGCCGAGATAGAAGGCAAGCAATAACCTTCAAAATACCTTAAAAATTTATATTTAAAATTAAAGTGAACTTTGGGATGTTGAGGAGGTTTTTTCCCCTCTGCTGTGTTGCCTTTTCTGATACTTATTTTTTCCGCATATCCTCTCTTTATTATTTCATTTTATTTTATTTCAGGTTGTTCTCCATATAATATTGACCTGAAAAACATTTTTCTTCCGCCTTTTGTTGATTTTGATTTTCCTTTTGGAACTAATGAATTTGGTCAGAATTTAGCTTGTATGATAGGTAAGGGTGTACTGAACTCTCTGAAAGTATCTTCTCTTGCCTCTTTTATTTCTTTCTCTATTGGCACAGCTCTTGGATTGATTTCTGGTTATTTTGGTGGAATAAGAGATTTACTCGTAAGCCGTCTTATTGATTTTTTTCAAGGGTTTCCATCTTTGGTTTTTGTAATATTCATTGTTGCTATTTTTGGTGGTGGAGATGATAAGATAATTTTATCTCTGACCGTTTTTGGCTGGACATCTTTTGCGAGGATCGCAAGGGTTGAAGCGATGAGGTTAAAAGAATCTGATTTTATTTTATCTGCCAGGGTCATAGGTCTCAGTTCTGCTATGATAATTTTGAGATATGTTTTGCCTTTTGTTGTTCCTGCGGTTTTCACTCAGCTTTTTTTCTCTTTTTCTGCTTTCATACTTGCCGAGGGAGGTTTGGGCTTTCTGGGTCTGCGTCCAGCGAAATCCCTTTCTCTTGGAGCGATAATATCAGATGAGATGGACTACATAATGACTTATCCTCGTCTTGTTATCTTTCCCGGTCTCGCTCTCACTTCTCTTGTTGTGGTTTTTAACCTTTTGGGACAGCACATAATGAAAAAGAAGATAAGGAGGCAAAGTTTATAAAATACGAATTAATCTATATGCCGAAGATTTCGAGAGTTCTTTTGAGTTTTTCTCTGATATATCTTGTACTTGGGGCTTTCTTCGGTCTCCTTGTCGGGATAGGAAAGGTTTTTCCTGAACTCTCTCAAAAATTCCTCAGTTTGGTTCATATTCACATCAATTTTATGATTTTTGGATTTTTCTTCAATTTCATTTTAGCGGTCGGATACTGGATTTTTCCTCGTCTGAAAGAGGGGACATCTCGTGGGAACACTTTTTTGTATGTTGCTTCTTTTTTCCTTTTGAATTTCGCGCTGATTTTTGATGCTGTGAATTTTCTCTTTTTGAAGCAGAGCAGATTTTTTGTTTTCTCCTTGCTTATATTCCTTTCTCTTTTGATTTTTATCTTTGGGTCGTTCAGAAGAATAAAGCCACCTCCTTTTGGAGAAAAATAAAACAGGAAAGATTATCCTGTTATTTCTCTGATAATTCTTTTGTATTCCTTTGTCCTTTTTTCGTATGTGTGTTCTTTTAGAGTTCTCATCTGCCCACTTTTTGCGATCTCTTTTCTCTTATCTTCATTTTCAAGGTAGAATTTTATTTTTCTTATACACTCTTGAATATCAGAGAAGGTTTCTATTTCTTTTTTTGGTAAGAAAAGTTCTGATATGTTCGGCAAGTTATCTGTTATAAGAAACGAGCCAATTCCGGTTGTTTCAAATAATCTGAGGTTATGAGCCCACGGCAAGATGTCTCCGTGATGATTTATAACTATCTTTGATTTTGATATTATAAAGTAGTATTCAAGCCCGAAAGCTTTTCCTCTGTAAAATTTTCTGAGATTTTCTGAAATAGCGTAATGAGATTGACTGAATATGTGAAGCTTATCATCAAAATATCTATCTTTTGAAATTTCTTCAATGAGTTTTTTCCTTGAGCTGTGGACCATGTGGAAACTTCCTATAAATACCACATCAAAGATTTTTTCATCTTCTTGATTTTGTTTTGACTTTTCTTTTTTTAACTCATATTTTTCTTTGAGTTTTTCAAGTATTGCTGGTTCAAAAGCGAGTGGGATATACTCTGCTTTTGTTCTACCTGCTTTTGCTTTCAGAACAGTTGGCAGGAACGGGGAGAAAAAAGCATCATACACAGAAAAATCTATTTTTCTCGGGGTTGCTCCGTGATACCCTATGACTTTGATTTTCGTTTTTTCCTTTATCACTTTGATAAGTTCAGATGATATAAACTCTGATGGAAAGACAATAATTACCTCTGGTGAATAAAATACTACTTGCTTGAGAAGGATTCTATAAAAATCTTCTTGTGAGTAGAAATCTAAACTAACTGCCGGTTTTATTTTTCTCAGTGTTTTTGAGATGAAAGACGGGGTAGAAGGGAAAAAATCTTTTTCCCATTTTTTCTGGACTTTTTCGCAGTTTGAGAAGATGTCAATTACCTCAAATTCATCTGCAAGATATACAGAAATAGCTCTTTGAATGTCAAAAATGAGTTCATTTGCGATTTGCTTTATTTTTTCCGGGTTAAATATCTTTTCTTTCTCAACGGCTTTTTCAAACTTATTTTTCTGCTCCGAGTAAAAATCTCTTATGAGAAGAACTTTCATCACCTGTATCCCCACAGAGTTATAAGGTCTTTTTTCAGTATTTCCGAAAGTTTTTCTACTTCTTTTTTGAATATATATTTTAGAAAGTCAATACACCAGTGGGTCTGAATCTTTTTTCCGAGCATAAGGTTGATTTTTTTGAGTACTTTGATGGGGAGGATTTCTTGATTATCTCGTCTCATCTTTTTTATCTCTTCTTCTATTGCCCGCAGGATATACTGTGCTTTTGAATTGAAAGGGATTACATCATATTCAGGTTTTATATCTTTGATTTTCAGGTTGATTTTTCTTTTCAGAAGATTTTTTTGCTGGTATTCTTTCTCGTCAGGGGTGAGAAATTCTATTATTTTTTCGTTGAGTTCTTCATCTTTACTTATTTCTTCGGCAATTATGATTTTTGTTTTTTCAGGGTCAAAAAAGTTTTTCTTCCCGAACACATCAATTATTTTTTTTACATTCTCAAAGTGCATACTGCTTTTTATATAAAGATATTCGTATATTGGACAATATAATTTCCTCTGTTCTGTGGAAAAGAATCTTCTTGGTTCTGCTGATAGAGCGAGTTCAAAATCGTCTATATATTCAAAACCTTCACGAAGCATCATTTTCCACAGATTGAAAGACCTATCAGAAGGTTCTCTCAAAATTATGAAAATCTTATTGTAGTTTTTTCCTTCTTGTAATTCAAAAATGTGAAGAACCTGAATGAGAAATCCGTCTTGATAACTTATGGATTTGAGGATTTTTTTTATTTTTTCGCTTCCTTCTGCCATTGAGCAGAGGAATATGAGATTTTTCTGTGCTTCTTTTATATTGCCTGTCATTTTACTTTTCTCGGATTAATAAGAGTTAGTTCATTTTTGTAGTAAATATTTTAGAGCTACTTTTTTATATATTTTTGTTGTTTTTTTGTTTTAGAGAAGTGTCTTTTATTTTGATAGGAAAGCTATAACGGAAACAATAAGCGTAGTTTGAGCTATTACAAGCCCGATCATCCACTTTATGAGTGATGACTTTGTTCTTTCAATATCTCTTTGTGTTTCTAATCTGTACTGCTCAATTTTAAATTCAAGGTTCATTCTTGTTTCTTCAATTTTCTTATCTGTTTCTATTCTCAATTCTTCAATTTTGGCTAAGATTTCTGCTTTATCTTTTTCAGTTTTTGAGATGATTTCAGATTTTGTGAGGTCAAGCAATTTTATGAGTACATCTGTTGTGACGACCTGAGTTTTTATGTTTTCAATGTAGTCAATGAGTTTTCTTGCGGTTTCTTCTCCGAGCTTTTCTTTGAGTAGCTCAAAAAGTTCAAAGCTTCCCACAAAACTAATTTTAAGATTTTACTTTACGTTTTATCTTGTAGAAAACAAATTTTATCAGACTGTCCCTGGCTCGTCAATTTTCTTGGAAAAATTATAACGAATGATTAATATAATTTAAAAACTTTATGTAAGGTCTTTTAGCGGGGTAGCAAGAATGCGGAGACCATTACAGAATATAAAGATAGTATATAAATTCATTTTGCCTTTTATTTTTGTTTTTATTCTTTTTTCATCTATTGCAAGTTTTGCGGTCTTTCTGCTCATAAAAATGAGGAAAGGACTTGAGACGATGTATCAGGAAAACTATACTGTTTCTGTTGAGGCAAGCCAGCTCAAATCAAATCTGAACTCACTTATGAACACCCTTTTGAGAATAAGCATGGAGTCGGGAAGTATAAGCGGAGAAGATATTTTAGGTATATATGAGGGAACAATAGAGCAGACCACAAAGTTTATTGAAGACAGCATAGAAGTAATTAAGGGTAAAATTGCGGGGGGGGTAATCAATATCAATCGGGTGAAGCGAAAAATATAATAGAAGACATAAATTCAAAATACCTTGAATTCAAAACGAAGGTCCAAGAGCTATTAGATTACATAAGGCAAAACAGGTTTGATGAGTACAGAGAGAAGATTTTAGAGTATCAGCCAGTTTATGATGAGCTTATAATGTCAGCTGACCAGCTTGTTTATTTTTCTACAGATGAAGTCAGGAAATGGGTTGAAGGAGAGATGCAGAGCAACAAGAAAAACATATTCTTCTTTATCTCTCTCACTTTTGCTATTTTGCCTGTTATTGTTCTTCTTGTTGCTATTGGATACTTTATTGTAGCAAAACCGCTTGTAAATCTTTCTAACTTTCCGAAAAACATATTCAAAAGTTCAGGAGAAGTGGACCTTTCAGCATCTACTGGTTTTTCTGGAAAAGATGAGATAGCTATGGTTGCAGAGAGCTTAGATAGATTTATTGCGAGGATAAAAGAGGTTGTAGAGAGATTGATAGGTTTTACGAGTTTTATAGTTGATTTTGCTTCTCGTTTATCAGATTTAAAAGGTGAGTTGAGCAAGGTTTCAAACGAGCAATTATCTTTGCAAGCGCTCCTTTCTTCTTCTTCGGAAGAACTTTCTTCTATATCAAAGGATGTGGAAAAGGGAATCAGTTCGGTTTCTGGTGAAGCAAAACAGAAAAAAGTAGGGGTAGAGCATTCGCTAACTGTTATAAGAAGGTCAATAGAATCAGTCAGCGGAGTATCAGAGACGCTAAAAGATATAAAACAAACATTTTCTGAACTTATTTCTGCTTCACAAAAGATAGTCAAAATAGTAGGGATAATAGAAGATATTTCTGATCAGGTGAATTTGCTTTCTTTGAATGCTTCTATTGAGGCGTCTCGTGCGGGTGATGCAGGAAAGGGCTTTGCAGTTGTTGCAGAAGAGATAAGAAAACTTGCGGAAAGAATAAGAAACACTCTCAAAGATATAAAAAGCACAATAAATAAAAATATGGAAGTTATGGATACGACATATAATAAGATAGAGAAAGGATACAGATTTGTTGAGGAATCGATAAGGAATATTGAGTTATCTTCTCAACAGCTTGATGCGATAAGGTCTTTTATTGATTTTCTCGTCTCTAACCTTGATAACTTCAAGGGCGCTATGGTTCAGCAGAGAGAATCTGCCTCTCATGTCGCAAGCATTGCTGTGAATTTAGCTCAGGTTTCGGAAGTCCTGCGCTCAAACATAAACCGTATATCAGAAGATACGGATAACCTGCTGAGCAGGGTAGAAGAAATAAAGTCATATACTGAAAAATTTATAATAAGCAAAGGAAGGAGGTGATGAGTCAATGGTAAAGGGTAGGAAAAATATAGTGAAGGAGGCAACAGCAAAAGCAAGGGTTTTTATTGTTTTTGTGTTTTTCTTGCTCTCATATAGTTACGCATACTCAAAGACACTTCGGGTAATTTATTTTTCTGCTGAGCCACCAGCCATAGTCCCTTATAGATCATTTGACCCAGATTCTTATGCTGTGATAAACTATATCTTTGATAAACTTGTTGGCTTTGATTATAATGGAAATCCTGTTCCATGGCTTGCGGTATCGTGGAAAAGATTAGACCCTCTCACAACCGAGTTCAAACTGAGAAAAGGAGTCAAATTCCATAACGGAGAAGAACTCACCGCAGAAGATGTTAAATTTACAATAGAACTACACCTTGACCCTAATACAAAGTCACCAACTCGTGGAATCCTTTCATCAATAAAAGAGGTTCAGGTGGTAGATAGATATACATTCAGGATAATAACTCATTTTCCAGATGGTATGCTTATTTACAGGTTGCACATGTTTTCTGATGTTCTTCCTGCAAACTATGTGAAGAAAGTGGGCTTAGATGAATTCGCAAAGGCACCAATAGGAACAGGACCTTTCAAGTTCAAAGCGATAGAGAAAGGGAAGAGGATAATTTTGGAGAAAAATCCTGATTACTGGCAAGCAGGTTGGCCGAAGTATGACGAACTTATATTTGAGCTTATACCAGAGAAAGAATGGGCTGATGCACTTTTGCAGGGGAAAGTAGATGTTGTTTTCAATCTGCTTGGGAAAGATGCTATAAGGTTACAGAAATTTCCTGAGATAAAACTTATGAAAAAGCTCGTTCATATAGCTTATCAGGTTACACTTTCAAATAAAGGTCCTCTTGCAGATAAAGATATAAGGAAGGCGTTAAACTATGCGGTAAATAGAGCGCGTCTTTTGAGGGTAGGTGACGCTGGTTTCGGGAAAGTTATTCCATCTCTTGGTAAGTTTGGGGAACTCGGTTCTGCTGCGGAGGAACTTCAACCTTACCCTTATGACCCCAAAAAAGCATCTGAAATTTTATCATCAAAAGGGTACTCAAAAGATAAACCCTTACGGCTTACCGCTCTTGTCTCTGACTTGGCTGAAACTGTATTCAATTCAATAAAACAAGATTTAGCAGCTGTTGGTGTTATAGTAGATGCAAAGGTTATCCCCCGTTCTGAATGGGCTTTGCGAATACCAATAGCAAAAATGACAAAAGGAAAACCAGATTGGGAAGGAGATATGGCTGCTTCTATGGTAGATAACCCTATAAAAGATGCTGCTTTTCACTATTTCATATTCCTGCATTCTATGGGACCTTTTTCTATAATGAGCGATCCGGAATATGATAAAAAACTTGAATGGGCTGTCGGAGTTGTAGATGAAAAAGAACATGAAAAAAGATTAAAAGAGGTTGACAAAATGATATACGAAAACGCTTACATGATTTTCACATATCAGAGAGAACTTATTCTGGGCATGAGAAAAAATATATCTGTCAAAGGCATAGTTATAAATGGGCACATGGATAATGTTCTCTGGAATGCTGAAATAATGTGATAATAATTGTAAAGAATTTTAAAGAAACAAGGAAGGTTGCAAAAGATATGGAAGAGAGGGCAAAGGAACTCTTTGAGGAAGCGGTTAAGGTAGTGCAAAAGATTGAGGATGCAGAGTGGCGCTCAGATGCTTTGAGGGAGATTGCGGTAAAGATGGCAAAAGCTGGGGAATTTGAAGAGGCGGTGGAGGTAGTGGAAAAGATTGATAATGCACATGTGCGCTCAAGTATTTTGAGTTGGATTGCGGAAAAGATGGCAGAAGCTGGGGGATTTGAGGAAGCGGTGGAGGTGGCGGAAAAGATTAAGGATCCATGGCGGCGCTCATATGCTTTGAGGAAGATTGCTGGAGAGGTGGCAAAAGCTGGTATGGAAGAGAAGGCAAGGGAAGTTTTTGAGGAAGCGGTTAAGGTAGTGCAAAAGATAGAGGATGCAAGGTGGCGTTCAGATGCTTTGAGTAAGATTGCGAAAGAGATGGCAGAAGCTGGTATGGAAGAGAGGGCAGAGGAACTCTTTGAGGAAGCAGTGGAGGTGGCGGAAAAGATTAAGGATCCATGGTGGCGCTCATATGCTTTGAGGGAGATCGCGGTGGAGATGGAAGAGAAGGCAAAGGAACTCTTTGAAGAAGCAGTGGAGGTGGCAAAGAAGATTGAGGATGCAGAGTATCGTTCAAATGCGTTGAGGATGATTGCGGGAGAGATGGCGAAGGCGGGGATGAGAAAGCGGGCAAGAGAACTCTTTGAAGAAGCTGTTAAGGTAGCAAAAAAAGATTGAGAATGCATAGAAGCGCTCAAGGTTGTTTTACTCTATCGCAGTAGAGATCGCAGAAGCTGAAAAATTTGATTCCTTCTCTATATATTATTCCTGCTCATTTCAAACCAAAGTCATTTCATTTTAACATTTTTCAGTGTCAAAATTCTCCCAGAATTTTTTAAAGTCCATAGATAAGATTTTAGGAAAGTTTCTCGTAAAAATTTGCAGAAAAACAAAAAGATTTCAAAAGAGAGTTCCGCAGGAAATCAAAGAAAAATACACTGTTCTTATCATAAGACCGGGGGGACTTGGCGATGCGGTACTCCTTACCCCTATGGTGATGTTGATACGAGAAAAACTCAAAGATAAAGTTCAAATTCATTACCTCGGCGAGAAAAGAAATGTAGAAGGAGCTAAATTCTGCTATGGTGATATGATAGAGAGATTTTTTGTTTACGATTCTTTATCTTTTCTGCTTTTCCTTTTTCGCAATATAAAAAAATACGATTTTGTTTTAGATACCGAGCAATCTTTTCTTCTTCCTGCTTTTTTCGCAAATATTTTAGGAAAAAAAGTCATTGGCTTTGCGGGAACAGAAAAAGAACATGTGTTTGATATAAAGGTGGAATACTTTTTTTCCCGGTTTGAAGCTGTGAATTTTTTCAGGTTAGGACTTGCCCTTATTTTAACAATTGAACAGAAAGATTTTGATGAAAAGGAACACTGGGGAATATCAGACGAAGATGTGATAAGCTATTTCAGGTTATCAAAAAAATATGTGCAAAAGAAAAGCTCAGTAGCTCAACTTGAAGGTGGGCAGAAAAAGAGAATAGATGTTCTTTTTGCTCCTTATACGACAAGAAAAGAGAAAATGTGCCTTTCGCTTTTTGAGATTATTGAAGAGATGAGACAAAAGGGCTATAAAATAGAGGTTGTTGGCGACAGAAAATTGATGTTTCAAGATATTTTGAAAATGATGGAAGAATCTCGTGTCTTTGTAAGTGTTGATAATGGAATTTTACATTTTTCAAATTTCGTTGATGGTCTCAAAGTTGTTGCTCTGTTTGGTCCCACAAATCATCTGAAATGGGCTCCACCGAACGCTTTTGTTTTGAGAAAGTATCTGTGGTGTTCCCCGTGTTCAAAATATGCTCAAATCCCTCCGTGTCCAAGAAATATTGAATGTATGAAGATAGAAAAGAGCGAACTGAAAAAAGTTATATTGAGCTTTCTTCAAGATGTAAGTTGAAAATTTTTTCCTCACTCTTTTGAACCTTTGCCGAAGAAAATTATCTCTATATATTTTATAAGCTCTTCTGCTGTAAAAGGTCTTTTTATAACTTTGATCTTTCTTTTCCTGAATCCTAATCTTTCTGCTTTTTCGCGGAGCTTTTCTAACTTTTCCCCGGCTTTTTCCCAGAACGGAAGTATGAAAAGTATTCTTTCGGAAGAGGAAAATATAATTTTCAGTTCATTCTCATCGCTTACGATTTTTGATTCAACTATTACGACATCTGGAATAAACTCAAGCGAAATGAGGTCTTCAGCATTTTGAAGTACTGCTATTTTGTGTCCGAGTTCTTCGCCTATGCCTTTTATCAATCTTGCTTCCTCTAATTTCTCCACAACGAAAGCTAATTTCAGCATTCAGTCAATCCTCTGATGATTTTTCTATTTTACAATTTATTTATATATCTTTTTTATCTTACATTTTGATTTTTAATATGAGAGCGGTTGTTTTTGGTTCAAGAGGTCAGCTTGGTTTTGACCTTATAAGATGGCTTTCAAAAGATTTTGAGGTTTTTTCATTTCCAAGAGAAGAGGTAGATATAACCGACTTTGAAAAAGTGAAGAAGGTAATTTTTGAAATAAGACCAGATTTTGTTTTCAACGCTACCGGCTGGAATAATGTTGATGGTGCAGAAAAGATTGAAAATGCGGAAAGAGTTTTTGCTGTGAATTCCTTTGCTCCTTATTTTCTCCTTCTTTTTTGCAAAGAAATTTCGGCAACTCTTATAAATGTTTCAACAGATTATGTTTTCGATGGAAAGAAAAAGTCGCCTTATGAAGAGCAAGATGAACCAAATCCGCTTTCTGTCTATGCTTTATCTAAACTCTTCGGAGAGATTCTTCTGAAAAATTCAGGATACAGCAAATTCATTATAGTTAGGTCTGGGGGACTGTATGGTGTGAATGGTTCTTATATTTCTGGTAGGACTTACAGAAACTTTGTTGAAAGAGTTATTGAGAATATAAGTTCGCAGAAGAAAATGAAAATAGTATATGATGTTTTTTCTGCTCCGACTTATACTCTTGACCTTGCAAGGAAAATAGTTGAACTTGCAAAAGAGGGCTTTGTGGGTGTAGTTCATATAATGCAGGTTGGTGAGATTTCTTGGTATGATTTTTCACGGCTTATTGCAAATCTTTTGCATCTTGACGACAGATTTATAGAGCCTATTACTCTTGCTGAACTTCAAGCACCTGCCCAAAGACCAAATTACTCTGTTCTCAAAAATTCTGTCCTTGAAAAGCTCGGTAAAAACGATATGATGAGCGTTCAAGACGCTTTGAAATCATACCTAAAAGAAAGAGGTTTAATTTCATAATTTTTTTGTTTTTTCTAATTTTCTCGCAGAAACTGAGAAGCAATTCAAAATCTTATAATCTTCAAATTATTATGTCTGTTGAAGTAAATGGAAGAGCGATCGCTCAGAAAATTTTTGACGAGGTGAGAAACAAAGTTTTAGCTCTCAAAAAAGATTCGTATAATGTTAAGCTCTCAATAATAGCAATAGGAAATGACAGTGAGATGGAGCTTTATATAAGGAATAAAAGAAAATATGCCGGTTACTGTGGCATAGAAATTGAAGTTTTCTATTTTCCTGCTGATGTGAGCGAGGGTGATTTGATTCAGAAGATATATGAGCTGAATTCATCCGACTGTTCGGGCTTTATCGTTCAACTCCCATTACCATCACACATCAGAAAAGATGTTTTAGATATAATTTCTCCGATAAAAGATGTTGATTGTCTGACATCGGAAAATTTGGGTAAGGTTTTCAAAGATTATAGGAGCGCCAGGTTTTTACCTTGTGCTTCGCAGGCGATGATTGATATATTTGATGAATATAAGATTGATGTTGAGGGTAAAAAAGCGGTTGTTGTTGGTGCTTCTGACCTCGTGGGGAAACCTTGTGCTGGGGTTCTCTTGAATATGGGAGCAACAGTTACGATATGCCACAAAGCAACCAAAGATTTATCTGAATTTATAAAAGATGCAGATATAGTTATCTCCGCAGTTGGAATTCCGGGACTCATAAAAGGGGAATGGATAAAGCGTGGTGCGGTTGTAATTGATATAGGAACAAGGGTTGTTGATGGTAAGGTCTTCGGAGATGTTGAATATGACGAGGCAAAAAAAAGAGCCAGCATTATAACACCCGTCCCCGGTGGAGTAGGTATAATTACCGTTGCCGAACTTATGAGAAATACTCTGAAAGCTTTTTTCTACTCCAACTCAGCTATTGGTTCCCCTTCTACGACAGAACCTCCTTCCTGGATGTAAAGCTTTGAAATTTTCCCTGAGTATGGTGATTCAACGGGTATTTCCATTTTCATTGATTCAAGGATTGCAATCGTATCTCCTTGTGATACCTCTGAACCTTCCTTTACAAGAACCTTCCACACATTTGCCGTTATTGGTGCTGTTATTATTTTCTTTTCGTTTCCCATCTTTTACACCTCCGCTTTTGGGAGATCTGATATAAAAAAAGGGATATGAGTTCTTATAAAAGATTAGCTGTGAGAAATTTTTGAACGAAAATTCAAAAAGTTTTCATCAGAAGTTTTTCTATATTTCTATTATGTTTTTCCTTTTGAGTGCTGATAGTATTTTTGATACGCTTTCCTCTATGGTTTCAATATGGGTATCGCATTGGACATCAGGATTTTCAGGGGGTTCGTAAGGATCATCAATTCCCGTGAAATTTTTGATGAGTCCTTGTTCTGCTTTTTTATACATTCCCTTCACATCTCTTTTTTTGCATACTTCAAGTGGAGCATTTACAAACACCTCGAGAAAATTTTCTTCACCTATCATTTTTTTTGCCATCTCTCTCATTTCTCTGTAAGGAGATATGACTGCGACTATTGTTATTACATCGTTTCTTGTGAGAAGTTTTGCGACAAAACTTACTCTTTTTATGTTTTCAAATCTATCTTCTCTTGAGAATCCGAGCCCTTTTGATATATACTCTCTTATAACATCACCATCAAGAACCTCTACTTTGTATCCTTTTTCTCTGAGGATTTTTGAAAGCTCGTTTGCGATTGTAGTTTTTCCAGAACAAGGAAGTCCCGTGAGCCATATAGTTACTCCCCTATGTTTTGCCATATCAACGAATTTTAAATATTCCTGATTTTCTTGAAAAAGTAAAAATTTCTTAAAAAGTTGAATTTTTCAGAGATGTTCTAATAATATGTAGGAAGGAGGAAATAAGAAGATGGCTTATATTATAGCAGAACCTTGTATAGGAGTTAAGGATACAGCTTGTACTGAGGTCTGCCCCGTTGACTGCATACACCCTAAAAAAGATGAAGCTGATTTTGAAGTTGAGGAGCAACTTTATATAGACCCTGCGGAATGTATTGACTGTGGTGCCTGTGAGCCGGTCTGTCCTGTCAATGCTATATTTCCAGAATCTTCACTGCCAGAAAAATGGAAAAACTTCATAGAGAAAAACGCACAGTATTATAAGAGAAAAAAAGAAGCTACCGGGTAGTTCATTGCCTAAAATCTCAAACTTAATACCCTACACATTTTCCAGATGTTGAAATAACAGAAGAAAGTTTCTGAACGGTCTTTGGACCTATACCGTTTATCTTTTCAAGTTCTTCTAAATCTTTCACTTGGTTTTGAATTACATAACTATAAATTCCCTTTGCTTGTTCTTTTTTCACATAGGAAGAAAGAAACAATATAAAATCTTTTCCGTCCTCTTTTTTTATGCAGTTGATATTTATTTTCTCTCCGCATACTGGCTTCAAAATGTCGGAATTTATCATAAAAGGACATTTTATCTTCTGGAGAGGGAAAAATTTTGCTATCGGAAAAAGTGCGAGAAAAAGAATTACAAAAAACCTTGTTGATACCCCCGTTTTATCCATTTTTATAAACCATAAGTAATTTAGAAATAAAAAATTCATTTTTGTATTCCGAAGACTAATTTATTTAGTGTAGAGTAAATTATGCCAAGGGAAGGGAGGTTTTATGAAACATGAGAAGTGGTCCCGATATGACGAGTTTAATAGGTATCATAGCAACAATAGGGGCGGTCTTTTTGGGGATTTCAATAGAGGCACATAGTATCTCTGACCTCCTTGTTTTCTTCTGGGGAAAGGGTGTTTGGGCAGCTTGGTTTGTCGTCATAGGTGGAACAATTATGGCTACTTTTACAGCATTCACCTGGGGGCAAATTTCCGCGGTCATGAAAATAATGAGAAGCTTCTTTACAATGAGGAAATATAACAATGTTGAAATCATAGAAAAATTTGTTGAGTACGGAAGGAGATTGAGAAGAGAGGGTGTCAAAGCAATAGAACAGGTTTTGGATGAAGTTGAACATCCATATATGAGAAGGGGTTTGAGAGCGATCGCAGATGGACTTGATACTGAGGCGGTGGAAAGAATACTAGATGCAGAGTTAGATGTCTTGCAGGAAAGACATATGATCGGGCAAAAAATATTTGATTTTGCCGCTATGTGTGCTCCTTCATTTGGACTTATAGGAGCTGTCTCGGGGCTTATAAGAACTCTGATAAACCTTGAAGATCCTTCCAAAGTCGGTCCTGGTGTGGCTCTTGCATTTGTTTCTACTTTCTATGGAATACTTCTTTCGTATGGTATTTTCACTCCTATTAAAGGGAAGCTTGAGATGAAGCACTCGGAAGAGATGATAACGCTTATGCTGATAAGGGAAGGGGTTCTGGCTCTTTCAAAAGGTGATCCTCACATAGTCATAGAGGAAAAGCTCAAGGGCTACGTTACAGGAAAAGAAAGACAGATTGTTGAGCAAAGAGGAGCAGCCTGAAAAATATGGCTTTCAGAAAACCTGAGGGCGGAGGTGGAGGTGGAGAGCAGGCACCAAGATGGGCTATAATATGGCTTGATATGATGAACTCCCTTCTTGCGCTTTTTATAGCTCTTTTCGCTTATAGCGAACCTAAAAGAATGAAAATAATCTCTGTTGTTATGTCATTGCGAGAGACGCTCGGAGTTCTTTCCGGAGAACCGTATCCAGAAAAAAAAATAGAATCAATGCTTTCCACTCCGGGTCTCGGACCAATTCCCGGCAAACCCACTGGCTTTCTTATGAGTGCCATTGAAGAGATAAAGAAGGAAGTTGAGACCGGAGCAGAGCAGAGAGGTTTGCTTTTCAGAGTATATGGAACTGAAGAGGGTCCTGTTGTCTCCCTGCCCACTGATTTTCTGTTCGAGCCGGGAAGCGCGGAAGTATCTCAAAAGGGAGAAAAGATAATATCAATTCTCGCAAAGTATATTTCTGCGGTTCAGGCGAACATAGTTGTTGAGGGGCATACCGATGATATACCGATAACTTCTCCAACATTTCCGTCTAACTGGGAGCTTTCAGCTGCAAGAGCTGCTGCTGTTGCAAGACTTCTTGAAAAATATGGCGTCCCGCACGAAAGAATTTCCGTCGTCGGATATGCAGATACAAAGCCCGTTGTCCCTAACATCTCGCCTGAGAACAGAATGAGAAACAGAAGAGTTGAGATAAAACTCAAAGAAATTCCAAGGTGAATTTCTCTCCGGAAAAGCAAAATCTGTTGTTTTTGCACTCAAAGATTAAAACTTCTGAAACTTTTATTACTCCTTTTTAAATCATAAAAATCAGAAGTTATGATGGAGAGTATTGACAGGGCTTTATCTATAAAGGATTTCAGCTGGCGCGTTGTTTCTGAATCAAACAAGATAGGACTTGATATAGGATATAATTCAATTATCGTCGCAGTTATATGTCCAGATAGCCAATCTACAACAGTGGTTCTCAAAATAAGTGAAGAGGTTGGAAAAAAGGAGAAGGTTAAACTCATTCCCAAAAAAGTAAGATATGACCTTATTTATGAAAGAAGAGTTTTCGGAGGTATTTTTTTACCTGATTTCTCATACGAGGGCTTGGAACCGGCGGTCTCGCAGATACCAGATACCAAAGGTGATAAAAAAGGAATTGTAGTCATAAATCTCTCGCATATAGGATATGACAAAGAAAAGGGATTTGGTTATTTTATAAGGTATGGAAAAACATCTCCTACCCTCGCGTGTGCTGCCATAATTTCTCTTTCTGGCGGATATGAGCCAGCTGATAACGACCTCAAACTGCTCAAAAAATTCATTGAAAGTGAAAAAGAAAAAGATATCTTTCAGCTGACTTTAAAACTTTTTGAAAAATCCTCTGAACACCTCGTTTCAGAACTCAAAAAACTCGTTGAAAAACACAAAATATCGGTTGTGTACTTTGGAGGTATAGAAATAGACATCAGCAAACCGAGAAGAACAGTCACACACAACGACAGAATTCTTCTTCTGAAAACTGAGGTAATATCTCCGTAAAAAAGGAAAACGAAGTATTACTGTTTAGATGTCAGATTTCATATTATCCCGAGTTCTTTTCCAACGCTATATATTTTTTCAAGGGCGAATTCTATGTGTTCGTCGGTATGAGTGAGCATGATAGAGGTTCTCAGTAGTGATTCTCCTTGTGGCACAGCTGGGGGTATAACGCAATTCGTATAGACGCCCTCTTCAAACAACCTTTTCCAGAACAAAATAGTTAGCACCTCATCTCCTATTATTATGGGAACTATTGGGGTTTGAGATTTTCCTATATTGAATCCAGCCCTTTTGAGTTCTTCTCTGTATTTTTCTCCTTTTTTTCTCAGTTCTTCTGCTATTTCTGGATTTTCTTTCATTATTTTCAAAGATGCTTTTACCGCTGCAACGCATGGAGGAGGCAAGGCAGCAGAAAATATCATAGACCTACCGAAATGCTGAATGAAATCTATAACATACTTTTCACCGGCGACAAATCCACCTATTGAAGCGAATGACTTTGAGAAAGTTCCCATTATTATATCTACTTTTTGGTCTAATTTGAAGTGATTAGCTGTCCCTCTCCCTCCGTATCCGAGGACTCCGAGCCCGTGAGCATCATCTACGAAAATTCTTGCGTTAAATTTTTCTGATACTTCGACTATTTTATCAAGTTCTGCAATATCACCATCCATAGAATACACTCCGTCAACCACTATCAATTTTCCAGAATTTTCAGGCAGTGAAGAAAGAACTTCTTTGAGGGATTTTATATCGTTGTGCTTGAAGTTTATCTTTTTTCCTGCTCCAAGTTGTGTTCCGTCTAATATTGACGCATGGCATTTTGAGTCACATATTATAAAATCGTTAGGACCAGACAGAGCTGAAAGTATTCCAAGATTTGTCTGATAGCCCGTTGAGAACACAAGAGCTTTTTCTTTCCCGACAAAATCTGCAAGTTCTTCTTCAAGCTCTCTGTGCATTCTCAAAGTTCCGTTTAGAAATCTTGAACCAGTAGCGCTTGTTCCGTATTCTTTTACGACTTTTATCACTTCCTCTTTTACTTTCGGGTGATGGGTAAGCCCAAGGTAATTATTTGAGCCAAGCATTATCTTTTTTTCTCCTTTCACATATGCTACTGGTCCCTCATTTTTTTCAAACTCAAGGAAGTATGGATAGAACCCGAGCTTTTTTGCTTCCTCTGCTATTTTGAATCTTCTACACTTTTCAAATATATCTTTTGATTTTATTCTGAATACTCCAAATCTCCCTTTTATCTCATTTGAGAGGTATGAAAGAATGTCTTGCTGTATTTCTTGGGAATTTTCTCCTCCGTTCATAATTTCCTTTTTAGTTCTTTTTTTTGTTTTTTCGTTTTTTGAAAAGAAAAGTTTTTTTGAAAATTTCACCAGAAAAAATTTTATTTTTAAATTGAAAAATTGCAACTACGGTACAACATATTCTTTCAGAGAGAAGAGTTCAAAACAAAATTTTATCAAAAACTATCTCAAAGATTTTCAGTATGTTTGAACCGAAGGTGTAAGATAAATATCAAAAAAATATGTAGTAAAATTTGCTTTGGCTGGCAGAAAATTTATTTTGCTGTTGATTTTTTATAGAGAAATGTATTTGTTTAAGGTGTTGTAGGTTATAAGAGCCCTCTGGGAAGAAGGGGGCAAACCCAGAGGGCATTTTAATATATTCAAAAGGAGGATAAGGTAGATGAAAAGTAATATTGCCTTATTTACATTAATTATATTAACAACTTTCAAGGAAAAAATTCAATTTTTTCAATCAATTTCTTTTTCCTCCACAGAGAGATTTCAAAATGTCAAAAAACAAAAAAAACAAAAAGGAGGTATAACTTATGGTTGGATTAACATTATTAGTTATAGGTCTTAGTATATATAGCGGGGAAACCGCATCGGCAGACCTTGAACTCAGAGGTCAAATCCTTGGCTCCTACATCACAAAAGATAGCAATAACTCATTCGGCTTCTCTATTCGAAGAGCAAGAATAATATTAGATGGCTTTCTCTTTTCAAAAAAGATAAAATACTACGAGCAACTTACAGTTGAAGGTGGCTCCCTGAGCTTGCGAGACCTATACCTTACTATCAAACCCTTGGAAATCTTCGGAGTGACATTAGGACAGTTCAAAGTCCCATACAACAGAGAAGAACTTACATCTTCTTCAAAACTTGAACTCGTAGAAAGAAGCATAACCAACGAGTACTTCTTTTTGGGAAGAGATATAGGTGTTGATGTTTCCTTTGGACCAGAAAAATATAAACTTCGCCTTGGCGCTTTTACTGGTGCTGGAAGAAATATAACAAGATTAGACCCTACTGTAAGACCGTCTAAAAACCTTCTTTATACCGCAAGGTTAGAGCTATCTCCTCTTGGAAAATTCATTTACGATCAGCCGAATCTCAAAGGTGAAAAAGCTGTAAATATCGGAGGTTCTGTTGCTGTATTCCCTTTATCTACCGCTGAATCAATAAAGATAACAGACAGAAGCGACCTTTCTGATTTTATAAAAAGGTATGTTATTCAGGAAAGAAATCTGAGAAGCAGTGGAACTCTTCTTCAAGGAGAATCAGACCTGAAAATATGGTGGGACTTTGTTGGACTTGAGTTAGAAGGTCTATATGCTAAGTTTAGAGATTTCGGAGAAGCTTTTGGTCTGAGAGCTCAACCATCTGTTGTTTTTCAAAACTTCGGTTTTGCTTTGAGATACTCGCTCATATCTCCGAAAGGTGAAAAGAATATCTGGGAAATAACTGCTGGTCCTTCATATTACTTTCATGGTCATAATTTGAAAGTTCAAGCTGATTACTCTTTTATTTCTGATCCGACTTTTAATGAGAAGAGGAACCTTATCAGAGTTCAGCTCCAATTTGTAGTAAAATAAAACCATAAAGCAAATGTCTCTAAAAAAAGAAAGGAGGTGAAATAAACTATGGAAAAGGGAAATAAAAACAAAAAACAAAAAAATACGGGGTTACCTTGGATATTAACCGCTATATCATCGGTTTTAGCTCTTTTGACCCTCGTATATCATACACTATATGCTCAGGAAAAAATAATAAAGGTAGATGGTTCAAGTACGGTCTATCCTATAACCGAAGCAGTTGCTGAGGAGTTCCAAAAGAAGTTCAAAGATATAAAGGTCACAGTTGGAATATCTGGAACGGGTGGAGGGTTCAAAAAGTTCTGCCGTGGTGAAACAGATATATCAAACGCTTCGCGTCCGATAAAAAAATCTGAGATAGAACTCTGCGAGAAAAATAAAATAGAGTATATTGAGATACCTGTTGCTTATGACGCTATGGCTGTTGTTGTTAATCCGCAAAATAACTGGGTTGATTATCTTACCGTTGAAGAACTGAAGAAGATGTGGGAACCATCTGCGCAGGGTAAAGTGATGAGGTGGTCTGATATACGATCCAGCTGGCCAGATGCTCCCCTGAGACTCTTCGGACCAGGAACAGATTCAGGAACCTTTGACTACTTCACGGAGGTGATAGTAGGGAAAGCTGGTTCAAGCAGAGGGGACTATGTTGCAAGTGAAGATGATAATGTTCTCGTTCAGGGTGTTGCAAAAGAAAAATACGCATTAGGATACTTCGGTGTCGCATACTACTTTGAAAACAAAGATACTCTGAAAGCTGTTCCAATAGTTAATCCAATTACTAAAAAGCCAGTTCTCCCTTCTGAGGAAACTGTGTATAAGGGCGAATATGTTCCGCTATCAAGACCTCTTTTTATATATGTGAATGTGAAGAGCTTAGATAAAAAGTTCGTTTTTGATTTTATTGAGTTCTATATAAAAAACTCTGCAAAACTCTCAAAAGAGGTTGGTTATATACCTTTACCTCAAAAAGTATACGATGTTGCTCTTGAAAGGGTCAAGAGAAGAGTTAAAGGGACTCTTTTTGGTGGTGAGAGCAAGTATATAAGGGTTGAGGACCTTATGAAGCTTGAGGAAAAGGGTTCAAGGTAAAGGAGCAAATATTGCGGAGCAGAGAAGATTGAGCAAAAAGCAACTCTGCTCCGCGCTCGTTTTTTTATTTTTTCTCGTTGTTTTTTTCATATTTTTATCAGACAAATAACAGAAAATTTTCAAAGAAACTGGAAAATCAAAGAAGATTTTTTTTAAACTTTTTTTATGCTACTTTTATCGTCTCTTTTTGTTTTGGGTTTTGAACTTGAACTGAACGGCTACTTCAGAACTCGTCCGAAACTTCTCAGCAACTTAACTATTGTTGAGTTGCAGGGGGTGGATACCCTTATAGGATATATTGACTCAAGGTCTATGACTAATTTCTCTCTTGGTACAGATAATCTGAAGCTGAAAGGAAGGATAGACCTTTTAGATAATGTGGTTTGGGGTTTTAACGCTAAGGGAGCTGCTGATTCAGCTCTTGCGGAAACAGTATCTCTGAACGATATTGTCGGGAAAGATATTCCTCCCTTGAAGGTAAAAAGGCTTTATTTGGAAGCGAGAACTTCAATTGGTCTTTTTATGCTTGGTTTTGTTCCTTCTCATTGGGGACTTGGTATGTCTGTCAATTCGGGCGATAGGATATACGATGATTTTGGGGATACATTTGCCAGATTTCTTTTTGCTACAAAACCTTTTGGAGAGGAATCAAAAATTATAACCGCTCTGTTTTTTGATAAGGCGGTTGAAGGGACGGTTCTTCAGCAGGGGGCGGGAGACCTTCTTGACGCTGATACAGATGACATAGGATTTGCTGTTCTTTACGAAGATGAAGCATATAAAGGTGGTGCTTATTCAACTATGCGAAGCCAATGGGCTACAAATTCTCGCGCGTTTTTCATTTCTCTATACTCTGAACTCACTCCACGAAAATTTTATTTCGGCACAGAAATCGCTGGGCTTTTTGGTTCATTTACTCCATACAGAGACCAAACAGTAAGCATAAATTCTCTTGGGGCTGTCGGGAGAGTGGGATATAATTTCTCAAGGTTTTTCCCAGTTTTAGAAGTCGCATATGCTTCCCCACCATCAGCAGATAATGAATTTGACCTTGATACCAATAGAAGAGGTACGAAGATAAACGCTTTTACTTTTGACCCTAATTATAGACCAGCTCTTTTGCTCTTTCAGTTTGTCGGCGGAAAAAAATTTCCTCAGCCATCTCAGAAGGGTTATACTGATGTTCTTGAATCACGCAGGGTCTGGAACGCTTTCTACTCAAAACTATCTTTTACCGTGAAAACAGAAAGAGTTTTTGTTATTCCTTCTTTGCTCATCGCATGGGATAGTCAGAAGTGGAAATTTTTAGGATTTGAGCCCGACTTTGAGATAAGAAATTATTTACTGAAGGAAAAGGGTAATGATACCCAACATAACTTGTTTTTATCTTTGCGTTTAGGTTATCTCTTTGTAGGAGAAAGATTGAAAGAACTTGAAAGACCTGGGGAGCAGTTTACAAAAAAATCAAATGTTTTCGGTATAGTTGGTCTTGTTGCATATGAATTCTGATTTTTCTTGAACTAATCCCTTTTATTTTTGTTCTGGATTGGTTTTGTTTTTTATTTTATCTCTTTTGTTTTGGCAAAATTTATTTTCTATGGTTGCTTTTCTGACAGGTCCCACTGGTTTTTTAGGCAATAACCTTCTCCTATCTCTTCTGAAAAAAGGTTATTCTGTGAGATGTCTTGTAAGAGATAAGAAAAAGGCAGGTTCTTTACCAGAAGATGTAGAAGTATTTTACGGAGATATTACAGACCCTAAAAGTTTGAATCCCAATATGTTCAAGGGAGTTGATGTTGTTTTTCATGTAGCTGGACTTATCTCATCTCATGACATTTCTCGGTACTATAAGGTGAATTTTGAGGGGACGAAAAATCTCGTCAGAGTTATTTTAGAATCTGGTAGGAAGTTAAAATTTATTTACACATCTACTCTTGCATCTGTTGGTCCAGGCAGAGATTCCGAACCAATAAGAGAAGATGATATTCCTCATCCTGTTGATGACTACGGAAAAAGTAAGAGGAAGGCAGAAGATTTTCTTCTTACGTACAAGAACATTTTGAATGTGGTTATATTGCGTCCGACTGCTATTTATGGACCACTTGATTTAGGTTTTATGCCTCTTTTTCAGTTAGCTTTCAAAGTTGCTTTTCCCCTTATTCCAAAAGTTGTTTTCTCTCTTGTTCATGTTTCAGATGTTGTAAAGGCGCACATTCTCTCGGCAGAAAAAGATGTTATTTCGGGTCAAGCATATCATCTTTCCGATGGAAAAATGTATAACTTTGAAGAGATTTTTGAACTTTTGAACTCTATATCTTTTCAGATGTTCTCAAAAAAGATAAGGAAGATTGTGGTACCGCGCAAATTAATGATTGCGTTCGCAAATTTCTTGAAGTTGATCCCTGCTTCTTTTAAGGAGCGATTGCCTTTTGAGATTGTATCTTATGATACACTTTTGAGGTTGGCTCAGAAAAATTGGTATTGCACATACGAAAAGGCAGAAAGAGAACTTGGTTTCCAGCCCGACTTTGAAGCGTACGAAGGATTAAAAAGCTCTATTATGTGGTACCGTGAAAAAAGGTTTTTAACTTGATTCTATAACCTGTGGAACTACCGTAAATCTATCTCTTTTTTTCGGGAAACCTTCTATTATTTCTTTTATATTCTCAAAAATCTTTGGAATATCTTCCCTCAATCTCTGGCTTTCTTCAAATTTCCACTGTGTTGGCTCAACTTCTTCAAGTTTTAGCTCGTTGATAATGTTGAAAAAATCTATTATCTTCTCTATTTGTTCTCTGAAAAATTTTTTCTTCTCCTCCGGAATATCTATCATGCTGAGTTTCAGTATGTTTTCAAAATCAAATTCAACCATCAAAAAGTATTTTTGAAATTTTTCGTTTTTTTTATGATTTTTTCAGCTGTTTTTAACTTTTTGAATTCAAGTATAAAAAAGGAGATTTTTTATGGAAGAGCAGGAAAAGAAAAGTAGGAAGAAAAGGACAGTTAAGGAGAAAAAAGTCGTTAGTAAAGAGGAAAGGGAAGTTCATAAAGAGTTAAAAGTTGAAGAGCCAAAGCAAGAAAAAGAGGAAAAGGAGTTATCTATATTTGAGCTTCCTTCAAGCAAAGAGGAAGTTCGTAAGAAGGTTGAAGAGAAGCAGAAATTGGTGGTTGTAACAGGGGCATGTGGATTTATAGGTTCGTGGGCTGTTGAGATAGCAAAGAGCATGGGCTTTAGAGTAAGAGCGTGCGACCTACCATCTGCTTTCAAAGGCAAAGATGAGTTCGGTAAATCAAGATTTCCGGAAATCGTAAAAAAGACAGCAGACGAAATTGCCGAGTGTGATTTGACTCAACCAGAAACTTTGCGCGGTGTATTTTCTGATGCCGATTACATATTACATATAGCTGCTATCTTAAAATACGATGTTCCCTGGGAAACTCTCTACAAGGTGAATGTTGAAGGAACGAAGAATATATTTGAAGAGATTTTAAGAAGTGAAAACTCTTCTTTGAAAAGAGTTGTTGTCTGGAGCACAAACGGAATTTACGCTCTGCCAGAAGATGGAGGAGTGATAAGCGAAGAATCACTCGTTGCCCCTCCAACAAAATACGCTTTGAGTAAGTTCCTCGAAGAAAAAACAGCTATGCAATACTACAGAAAATTTAAAATTCCGGTCACTATAATAAGACCTACTGCTGTTTATGGTCCAAGAGAAAGCTACATGTTCTTAAATTCTTTGAGAAATTTCAAGAGATTGAAGTTTCTGGCAATTCCTTCTAATTTTAACTTTTCATTTCCTACTGTTCATGCAGTGGATGTCTGTCGTGCTGCTTTACACCTTGCTCAGCTCCCCCAAGCAGAAGGAGAGGACTACATAATAAACGATGATAGCAATATGACTGCAATAGATGTTATGAGATTTGCAGCTGAGTTATTCGATAAGCCGTTTTATCTTCTTCCCCCAATGCCTGTTGAGCTTGTAAGAGGAGGAATAATAGGTCTGTCTTTTCTGCTTGAAAAGGTTCTCAAAGTCAAAAGTGGTTTGGAATTTGAGTTCTCGTTTATGTTCGGATACGATATGAAGTATTCAACTCGTAAGCTCAAATCAACGGGCTTTGAGTTCAAGTATCCGAAGTTTGAAGAGGGCATGAGAGAAACAGTGAAATGGTATGAAGAGATGGGACTTCTTTGAAGATTAAATTTTATGAGGAGGTAAAAAAATGCCTGCTGAAATGAACTTTTACAGCTTCCTGAAGGTTCCTCCGTTTGTTCTTGAAGCGTTAATGCTCGTTGGTAAAAGACCAGACCCCGCAAATCTTATAGGTTGGGAATTCAGAGGGCATAACATAGGACTTTTGCCAAAGCTTGGCAGAATCCTCAAATTCAAAAAGGGCTTTGTGAAGTTCGGAGACGAGATAATAGGTTATAATGTTCTTGTTGCTCAGAACTCTCAAACTGAACCATGGGTCGCTCTGCCTGATGATATTTCTCCAAAAAGACATGGTTTTTTCAAGGTTTATCCAGCAGAGTTTTCTCCGCACCACCGCCTTTACCCTCACGCACTTTTGCTTGACTATGGGAAAGGTGGTAACCCATTTTACGATCCGTCAAAAGTTCTGCGAGATTATCTCGTTCAACCCTTTGAAGATAATAACGATCTTTATCTTGGGAAAGCTTATGCATACATATTGGGCAGAGAAATATTTGTTGGGTACTTCGTGATTGAAAGATATAATCAATCAAATTTTTCTCTCTGATTTAACCTTTATTGAGTTGGTTTGGAAATCATGCCTGTTGCGATTTTAGCTACTGAATCTGATGCGGGGAAGACTCATCTTGTTTCAGCTTTGTGCAGGATTTTTCATTCATCTTTCCCGTTCAAGGGACAGAATATGTCTCTGAACGCATTTTTGACTGATGATTCAGGTGAAATTGCTTTTGCTCAGGCATATCAATCTTTGGTATCTGGCAGAAATCCCGCTCGTGAGATGAATCCTGTTCTTCTAAAACCAGTTGATAAAAACAGAGTGGATGTTATATTTAACGGAAGGTCTCTTGGAGTTAAGTCCTCTTATGAATACTGGAGCAACATAAAAAAATCAATTCGTGATAGAGTTTTTGATATTTTTCAGGATATTATAAAGAGAGAAAAGAGAATAATAGTTGAAGGGGCTGGGAGTTGTTCTGAAATAAATATGAAGGAGTTTGATTTTTCTAACCTGAATTTGTGCAAGAGGTTTGATATTCCTTTTTTTGTTGTTTCAGATATAGAGCGCGGAGGGGTCTTTGGAAAAATTGTAGGAACATACGAGCTTCTTGAAAAAAAGGAAAGAGAACTCCTCGCCGGTTTTATCATAAACAAAATGTATGGAGATAAATCGCTCCTTAAAGAAGGAATAGATTTTATAGAGAAAAGAACGGGAAGGAGGATTATTGGTGTAATCCCTTATCTTGAAGACCTCAAACTTCCTGAAGAGGACTCGATGGGTTTTTCAAGACCGAAATTTTCGCATCTTAATTTTGGAGAAGAAGAAAGAAAGCTGAAAATAAGGGTGGTCAAAACTCCATACATTTCTAATTTTTTTGATTTTTATCCGTTTGTTCTATCGTATTATGTTGATTTTTCATGGGCTTTTTCTCCGTATGATTTAGATAATGCAGATGTGATTATTCTTCCCGGTTCAAGGAATGTATTTTACGACCTTGAATTTTTGAGGAAATCAGGTTTTGCAGAAAAGATTTGCAAGCTTGCCGGAGAAATAAAATCAGGAAAGAGAAAATCAATTCTCATAGGGATATGTGGGGGATACGAGATGATGTTTGATGAGATAGAAGATAACTTTTCAATTGAGGGCGTTGGTAAAACCAGAGGATTAGGAATAATAAAAGGCAAGGTGTATTTTGCTCCTGAAAAAACTCTTGGGTGGAAGACAATAAACCTTCAGACGGTTTGGTTTTCTGGACCGGTTCGGGGTTTCAACATGAGACACGGAATTTTGCCCTTTGAGTTTTTTTCTGAAGGGCTTGTATTTGGGACATCTCTTCATGCTATATTCTGGCAAGATGATTTCAGAAACTCCATTATTAGGTTTTTCGGTATAGATAAAGAAGAGAAGTTTTCAGAGCTTTTTGAAAGAGAAATTTCAAGATGGACCGAGTGTGTGAAAAATAATGTTGATATTTCAGAGATAGAGAGGTTTTTTGATTGAGTGAATTTGTTTTTTGCTCTTTTGATTTCACTTCTTTTTCAGTTCTTCTATGAGTTTTTCTATTTCTATTGCTGGCATAGTTAAGGTTTGGATTGTTCCGCGCGAGCCGAGGTCAATAGCCATTTTTACGACCGCCTCGTTGCTTGGTGCCTCAACTATATTGACAAAGTCGTAAGGTCCCATAACTATGAACTGATGAAGTACTTTCACACCATATTTTTTAGCTATCTCCTCATTTACTTCTTTTATTCTACTTGGATTTTCTTTTAATGTCTCAAGCCCCTCAGATGTTATTTTTGTCAGTATAACATACTTTGCCATATCGTTTATACCTCCGATTTAAATTTTAAAAGATAAAATGCTTTTTTGTTTTTTCACATTATGTTTCTGAAAAGACCAACAGAAAAGTGAATTATGAAAGTTTTTCTTTCTATTCCATAGCCGATTTCTAACCTGAAAGTTCCAAACGGAGTTTCGGCTAATATTCCCGGTCCAACACCCTTGTACAGCTTTACTTTGTAAAAATCATGAAATACATCTCCTATATCAAAGAAAAAATATGGTCTTGCGATTAGAATTTGAGGAAGATATAACTCTGACATTATGATGAATTTTTTTTCTGGCTTTCTTGAGTCCTCTAATCCCTCAATTGTGTAAATATATTTTGGATATATTGAGATTTCCTGATAACCTCTTGGACCTCCTATACCACCTAAAAAGAATCTTTTTTCTATTGGGACTGTGAATATACTGCTATAAAGCAAAAGTCCTGCTGATGAGATGAGACCTATTCCCCAGAACTTTTTTATATTGTAATACTCAAATATTCCTTCAATTCTTTCAGATAAGCTTTCAGAAATAGGTTTTATAGTATCTGTTTTTATACTGAAAAGTGTTTTATGATTTGTGCTGAATGATTTTACGAACTGAAAAGATGGAGAGAAGAAGATGATATTGTTTAATTTCAGGGTTTCTGGTTTTAGCTCAAAAATCCACGATTTTAAACTCCTGAACTCAAAAGAGAAAGGGAAGTATATTTTGATGTTTCCTTTTGAGTATGAAAATATAAGAGATGTGCTCAGGGGTTTTTGGACTGTGTAAAGAAAAGTGCTTATGTAGTAGGGAGATATAAGAAATGAGAAGTCGGTATCATAAAACAATTTTCTTCTTGTTATCTCTGACCTTGCTCCCAAAAATGTTAAGCCGTATTCTCTGCCTACGGGAAAAATCCAATATGCAACTTTGGCTCCTGCTTTCAGGTCTAATCCATCTGAGAACATATTTTTTCTTACAAATTGAATTTCTGATCTTGCTCCTTCTGTTGAAGATATTCCGCCTGAAATGTTAAGCTCATTTAAATCTCCCTCTTTCAAGTAAAAAATACCTATGTACTTATTTTTTGTAGAATAGTTGTATCTTTCCTGGTAATTTTCATTATCTTCGCTTTGGTTTTTAATAAAGTTGCTTTCATTCTCCTCTCCGAATTTTGAAAAAACCATATTTGCTGTTGAAAAATA
>JAUQOU010000005.1:32755-83847 GCA_030550715.1 bacterium
TCCTCTTCTGCGTTTTTTATTTTTTTAGAAGATAATATTTCTCCTTCTTTTATAGCAGAAATTTTTTTTATGTATTCTTCAGATGTTTTTGAATCTACGAATATTTTTGATAGCTTGCTTTTTATTTCATCTCCAACATAGGTGAAAACGATTTTTTTCAACTTTGGATTTTCTCTTACTTCAGATACTACTATTGTGAATTTCATATATCCTTTTTCTGCAATGTAATTTTCTAACTTTTCTTTTATTTCTCTTATTAGATTGGAGTCATAGAAGATAGGAGTTTTTGGAATAAGATGGCTTATATTTTCTGGAAAGTTTATTGTTTCAAAAGATGTTATTACTGTTCTTTCTCCTTCACTAACAAATACTTTCACATACATTTTGTCTTTTTCTATCCTTTTCTCTATTTTCTCTATTTTGAAGTTATCAAAACCTTTTGTCTTGGAGTATTCAATTATTGACTTTATGAGACCTTTTATTTTATCTTCTGAGTACAGAGCATATCTTGGATAGAAGAGGTTTATTATTCCTGTTGTATCAACTCCTATTTTTCTTTTTATCTCATTTTCATTCAGTTTTTCAAGTCCGACTATGCTGAATTCAGAAAGATAGTAGAGTTTTTCTAACTCAACGTTTATGCTTATTATAACAAGGTCTTCAAGTTCGGTTTCTTCATAATTTATTTTTTTTACCGTAATGCCTTCTTTTTTGAGTTCATCGTATATCAGGTTTTTGACGCTTACTTCTGATATATTTGGAATTTGAACAATTTTCTTTTTTATTTCTGCTGTATCAATTCCGATTTTCTCTGCTTTTTCTATCCAGAGAAAAATTACATGGATTTTTCCGGGTGAAATTGATATTTCTAATTTGTTATCATTATTATATGTGATTTTTATTTGAGCTTTGAAGAAACCGAGTTCATTGAGTTTCAACTTTAATTTTTTTTCTGCTTCGTTAATCTTGTATTCTGAAGCTACCTCTCCTATAATATCCTCTGCGAATTTTTCTATTTCTTCTTTTATTTTTTCGTCTTGTATGTTTAGTATTACCTCATTTATTTTTTCGATTTCGCCTTTGATTTTCAGGTATAGTATCTCGTTTTTTATTTCTGTCTCGCATGTCGGATTTTTTATTCCATATTTTCTCAATATATCTTTGCAGATCTCGGATAGGTTTTCTTGAAAAAATCTGTTTTCAAAATTTCGTTTGAGTTCTGCATTTATCTCTCTCACTAATTTTTTATCTCTTATTTCGTTTTTGACCATCACTTTTTTTATGAACTTTCTCTTTTCTAATTTTATCTGAATTTTATCTTCATCGGTCAGTATTTTGAAGTCAGAGATGGCTCCTGATTTGATGAGAGCTTTGAGTATGTTTTGGGTTTCGTATATAGAGGGACAATCTTCAAGTAATGCACATATTTTTCTTGCGAATTTTAAATTTTCTATGTAATCATCTTTTTTTTCGTTCTGTTGGGATTTTGTGATTTGAGAGCATTCAAACGATTGCTTTTCGTTTATGATTAATCTGGTTGAGCATTTTTCAATTCCATAAGTTCTTATCGGATAGATGATTGAAAAAAATAACACTGCTGTAAAAATGATTTTCTCTGATGTGAAATTTTTGGGTTCTGTTTTTTTTCTTTGCATACCATAAAAAGCATGCTTTCTTTTATTATTCTTATTTTATTTATTTTTTGAGATAAATTCTCTAATTATTGTGGGTATGGTTGATTTGAGCTTAATCTAAAAGAATCATCATGTTATCTCGGTGTATTATTTCGTCTTCCCTTTTGTATCCGAGAATTCTTTCTATCTCAGAGGTTTTTTTCCCTTTTATAAGGTTTATTTCTGCTGAGGAGTAGTTTGATATTCCTTTTGCGAAGGTTTTTCTGTTGAACTCAAGCTCTATCATATCTCCGCGTGAGAAGTTCCCTGAAACTTTTATTACTCCCGATGGGAGCAAGCTTTTTCCACTGATTATAGCGTTGAAAGCGCCTTCATCTACCTCTAATTTCCCTTTACATTTCAGAACATTTCCTATCCAAAGGATTTTTTTTGGATATTTTTTCCCTGGAATTATTCTTGTTCCAACTCTTTTCCCTTCAACTGCCATTTTTATATTTTCTGGTTTTTTCCCGTTGATTATGAATGATTCTATTCCGAATTCAGATGCGAGCTTTGTTGCGGATAGTTTTGATGTTATTCCCCCTGATGAAACCCTCTTTTTGCTTTTTATCGTTTTGATTTTCTTCCATATCTCTTTATCTTCGAAGTTTATTTCCTCAATTACTTTTCCTGATTCATCAATGACTCCATCTATATCTGATGCTATGATTAGTTTTTCTGCGTTAATGAGGGCGGAAAGATATACCGAAAGGAAATCATTATCTCCGAGTTTTATTTCTTCTGTTGATACGGGGTCGTTTTCATTTACTATTGGTATAAAGCCCATTTTTATTATTTCTTCTATTGTGTTTTTGACATTTTGGCTTCTTTCTTTTGATGCAAAGTCATCGTGTATGAGAAGGATTTGGGCGGGCTTTAAACCGTATTTTGAGAGAGATTTTTCCCACATGTTCATCAGTTTTGGCTGTCCGATCGCACAAAGAGCTTGCTTCCTTATCAGATTTTCTGCTTTTTTCAAATTCGTCTCCATTACTCCAAACAACATAGCTCCTGACGAGACGACCACAAACTTCGCCTTACCTTCTTTCAGACAATCGCCTATGACACTTGATATTCCATCAAATATTTTCTCATCTGGTTTGCCATCTTTTTCAAGAACAGATGAACCTATTTTAAGAACAACAAGCATTTTTTCCGGGTATTTTATTTTTCTTAATTTAATTAGATAAGCGAGTGGTTTTACTGGTTTTCAGATTTTTTTGTCAAGATAAAACAAAAAATAAACTTACATATCTGATTTTTTTCCTCCGGAGTTGAAATATCTACTCCTGAACTAATTTATCTTTTTGATTTTTATTTACCTATTTTTCTTATGATTCTGTTGTTATTATCTACTACGATTATTTTAGGTTTATGTGTTTTTGCTTCTTCTTCTGTGTAGATTCCGTATGCTACTATTATAATTCTGTCTGATGGGAAACAGAGTTTAGCTGCTGCTCCATTTATTGCTATTGTGGTGTCATCTTGACCTTCAATAGCGTATGTTATCAATCTATTGCCGTTTGTTATGTTATATATATGAACCTGTTCTCCTTCTATTATATCTGCTTCTTCCATGAGCTTTTTCGGTATGGTTATAGAACCTTCGTATTCGGGATTAGCGTCTTTTACAATTGCGTTATGTATTTTTGACTTCAAAAGAATCCTCATCGCCATAATTTTACTCCTCCCCCTTTTGTTTTTTCGGAAAGTTAAAAATCTTTCCGTTTTTTACAAAAAAGTTATCTATGAGCCGAGTTTTTCCTATGAACACCGCAAGAGCTACAAGATAGTTTTTCTTATCTATCTTTTCGGTTTGTATTTGAAGGGTATCTGGGTTTGCTAATTCAAAGTACTGAACTTTTATTCCTTTTTCTTCAAGGAACTTTGTGCATTCTGATTTTATTTTTTGTGGATTTTCCTCGCCATTATCTATCATCTTTTTTGCCATTATGAGAGCTTGTGGTATGAAAGAAGCTAATTTTCTTTCTTCTTCTGAGAGGTATTCGTTGCGTGAAGATAGAGCGAGACCATCTGAATCTCTTGCTGTCTCAACGAGTTCTATTTTTACATCAAATGAAAGATCTCTTACAAGTTTTTTTATTATGAGTGCTTGTTGATAATCTTTCAGTCCAAAAAACGCAAGGTGCGGTTTTACTATATTGAAAAGTTTTGATACAACAGTTGCGACTCCTCTGAAGTGTCCGGGACGGAACATCCCACAGAGAGGTTTTTGAAGTTCCTCTACCTGAACAAATGTCTCGTATCCATCAGGATACATCTCTTTGACTTCCGGCAAAAACACATAATCTACTTTTTCATTTCTGCATATTTTAAGGTCTCTTTTTTCATCTCTTGGATAAATTTCGTAGTCCTCTCCTCGGGAGAACTGGGTTGGGTTTACAAATATGCTTACGACAACGATGTCTGATTTTTTTCTTGCTTCTCTTATAAGTTTTATGTGTCCTTCGTGCAGGTATCCCATGGTTGGTACAAAACCTATTTTTTTTCCTTTTTTCCTCAGTTTTTCCATTTCTCTTTGCATCGTTTTTATTTTTCTTATCACCTTCATGTTTTTGTGTTATTCTTGGTTTTCTGCATATTTTATGACCGCGTTATATATTTTTTCGGCAAGATTATCGTATGGTTTTATATGTTTCGGGGGTGGTTGGGTAAGTCCAACTATATCTTCAAGCACTGCTATTTTACCGTCGCAGTATGGTCCGGAAGCTATTCCTATTGTTGGTATTTTTATAGATTGGGTTATTTTTTTTGCGAGTTCTGATTCAACTGATTCGAGCACTACCGAGAACGCTCCGCTTTCTTCTACACACAGAGCATCTTCAAAAATTCTTTTTGCGCTCTCTTCTTCTTTTCCCTGTTTTTTATACCCGGTTATTCTCGCTCGTTGAGGTAGAAGTCCAATATGCCCCATGACCGGCACTCCGATTTTAACTATTTCTTTTATTATTTCTGATACATCTTTTCCTCCCTCAATTTTCACCGCGTCAGGGTCTGCTTCTTTTACTATTTTCACAACATTTTTGAGAGCGACTTCTTTTGACCAGAATGTTCCAAACGGCATATCAAATACTACCATGGCATTTTTTACGGCTTTTCTCACACTTCTTGCGCACCATATCATAACATCAAGGGGAATTGTTGTTGTGTTTCTCTCTCCGAACCAAACTTCGTTCATAGAATCTCCAACGAGTATTACATCAACAAGTCCTGTTTCATCTACAATCTTTGCGAAAAGATAGGAATAAGAGGTAAGACATATTATTTTCTTTTTGCCTTTGAGATTTACTATTTCCTGAGCGGTTCTCATAAATTGTTAGTCTGAGCCCTTTTTAGGGGTCTCAGCTTAATTTAATTTTACTGCTTCGGTTTATTGATGTTATTTTATACGGGAATTTTTGACTTGACTGTTGATTTACACTTTCTGTTAAAGCTATGATAGTTAATTTCATGTTGAGTTTAATTTGAAAAAGGTTTTATCTTGATTTCCGGGAGTAAAATTATAGTTTTGAAGGACTTTATCTTTTATGATTGATGATCTTGAAAAGAGTTTATTTTTTGGGGTTCAGCACACATTAGCGCAGGAGTTTGAACTTTTCGGTCCCGGACTTATGACAGGAGAAATATGTTCTGTAAGAGTAAAACCGCTTCCAGAAGATTCGGGAATAATATTTGTCGTTGATGGTGAAGAAGTTAAGCTTTCGCAGAACACAACTTATCCCGGATTCCATAATTTGACACTGAGAGGACCAACATATGATGTCATATACATAGAGCATCTTCTTTCTGTTTTTTTTGCGTTTGGAGTTGATAATGCTCTGGTTGAAATTGAAGGGAGAGAGATTCCTTTTTTTGATGGCTCCTCTTTGATTTTTTCAGAGAGGATGTTGCAGGTTGGTCTCAGACCTCAGAATTCTCTGCGAAAATATGCCGTTGTAGTTGAACCGCTTGAAATTTCAGACGGGAGCGGGTACATAAAAGTTGAACCATATCATGAGTTTTTCGTTCATGCGGTATACCAGAGGAAAGCTACACGAGAGGAATTCGTTTTCACAGAAAAGACATTTTATCCTGATGAGATAGCTCCTGCAAGAACCTTCATATATGAAAATGAACTTAAAAATGCGATTTCTATGGGACTTTTCAAAGGAGGAGATATTGATTCTGCTATTGTATTTTCAGACGAGACAGATGCTCCCTTGAATACGGAACTGAGATTTCAGAACGAGCGAGTAAGACATAAAATTCTTGATTTTTTAGGGGATATATACTCTTTGGGCATAAGGATTTTGGGTAAGTTCTACATAGTTAATCAGTCGCATAAGCTTGTCAGAGAATTCCTCAAAAATTTAAAGTATGAGGTTTTGTGATAATTCAGATATTTCTCCTGCGGAAGAAGAGCAGATAAGAAGGGGAGCGGAGATAATACGCAGTGGAGGTGTTGTTGCTTTCCCAACAGAAACTGTGTATGGACTTGGCGCTAATGCTTTTGACGAAGATGCGGTGAAAAAAATTTTTGAACTGAAAGGACGCCCACAAGATAATCCACTGATAATTCACATAGCGAAAAAAGAAGATGTTTTTCTCGTTGCAAGAGAGATTCCAAAAAATGCAGAAATTCTTATAGATAAGTTTTGGCCAGGACCTCTTACGCTCGTTTTGCCGAAAAATCCTTCTGTTCCCGATATTGTCACAGCGAACCTTGATACCGTTGCGGTAAGGATGCCGAACCACAAAATTGCGCTAAAACTTATAGAATTATCTGCTGTTCCCATCTCTGCTCCGAGTGCCAATATATCTGGAAAACCATCAGCAACAAAACCAGAGCATGTGAAAAAATACTTTGGAGATAAGGTTTTCATAATAGAAGGAGAAGTTAAAATAGGAATTGAATCAACGGTGATTGATTTGACGGTTTCCCCACCGGTTATTCTGCGTCCCGGAGGCATATCAAAAGAGATGATAGAGAAAGAAATAGGAAGAGTTGATGTTCTTGCGGATAGCGATGTGAAGATTGCGAAAAGTCCAGGCATAAAATATAAACACTACTCCCCTAACTCAGATGTTTACATTTTTATGAACAGAAAAGATATTCTGAAATTTCTTGAATTTGAAAGGAGCAAGCTTTCTGGTAAGAAGGTTCTTGTCGCTCTTTTCAGATATTTGGGGGAGGAAGGAGAGAAAATAAGGGATATGGGATTTAATATTACACTTTCGGGAAGAACTCTTGAAGATTTTGCGAGAAACCTTTTCAATCTTCTTATTGTCGCAGGTGAAACATATGACATAATTATTTTTGAAGGAGTTGAAGAAAGGGGCATAGGTTTAGGTATAATGAACCGGCTCAAAAAAGCGGGAAAGAAGATGTTTTATTGAAATTTTTCTGAGAACTATTTTGATTTTTCTCTATGCATATTCCTGTTCTGAAAGAAGATGTCATAAGAGTTTTATCTCCGAAGAGAGGGGATTTTGTCGTTGACCTTACGGCGGGTGGAGGAGGGCATTCTGTTGAATTCGCAAAAAGATTAGGGAAAGATGGAATTTTGGTTCTTATTGACTGGGATGAAGAAATGATAAAGAAAGCCGAGAGAAAAATCACTGAGATGGTCGATGAAAAAGATAGACCAGAAATTTTTTTTATAACAGCCAACTTTGCAGATATAGATGAGGTATTTTCTGAAATTCAAATAGATAGGAAACCAGATATATTTTTTGCTGATCTCGGTATATCTTCTTTTCATTTAGAAGAGGGAACGAGGGGTTTTTCTTTCAGAATCGAAGGACCTCTTGATATGCGTATTTCAAGGAGTATAAAGCTGACAGCAAAGGAAGTTGTCATGAATTTTTCAGAAAGACAGCTTGCAGATATAATATATAGGTACGCCTTGCGAAAAAAATAGCAAAGGAAATAGTGAGAAGAAGAAAAGAAAGAGATATAAACACTACAATAGAGCTTTCTGAAATAGTTGAGTCGGTTTATAAAAAAGCAGGAATTTACAATACGAAGATTCATCCTGCTACCAAAACATTTCAGGCACTCAGAATTTTTATAAACAGAGAGCTTGATAACCTTTCTGATTTTCTTCAAAAAGTTCCAGAATTTGCAAAGAGCGGGACGAAGATAGGAATAATATCTTTTCACTCCCTTGAAGATAGAATTGTCAAGAGAACATTTTTGAGCTGGGAGAAAGATGGTTTGGGGCACAGGATAACGAAAAAGCCGATAGTTCCTTCTGAGGAGGAGATAGTTATAAATCCACGTTCAAGGAGCGCAAAATTTCGTGTTTTTGAGTTTTTATAAAATTCAGAATCTCTTCAAGAACTTCATCTGGAGTTTTTGATGTTGAGTCAATGTAAAGAGAATCATGTGGAATGCGTAGGGGAGATATTGCTCTTTGACTATCTTGTGCGTCTCTTTTTCTTATCGTTTCAAGGAAGAACTCAAAAGTTTTGTTCTCTCCTTTTTGGGCAGATTCAAGATATTTTCTTCTTGCTCTTTCTTCAAGCGATGCATCTATGAATATTTTGATGTCAGCGGAAGGGAAAACTTCTGTTCCCTCATCTCTTCCATCAACTACGATTCCTTTTTTTACTCTCTTTGCTATTTCTTTCTGGATTTTATTTACCTTTTCTCTCACTTCTTTTATTTCTGATATATCTGAAGCTCTTTTTCCTACTTCTTCTTTTGATAGGTATTCGTCAAGATTTTCTCCTTCAAAAAATATTTTGTTTTTTCTTATTTTTAGTTTTTCTGCGAGTTCCAGCGCTTTTTCAAGTCCGTAATTCATTTCAAGGTAAGCGATGGCTCTGTAAATTTTTCCTGAGCTGAGGTGATATAGCTTTAATTTTTCTGATAGCATTTTTGCTATTGTGCTTTTTCCTGATCCTGCTGGACCATCAACAGTTATTATGATTTTTTTCTTTCCTTCTTGTTTTCTCTTTTGCTCTGATTTTTTCATAAGTTCATATGTTAATAGAAGATGGAAGCTGTCATTAAATTTTTTGTAAAGTTATCCTCCTGCTGAGCCTATTATATCTGCGTTAGGTTTTATCATTTTGTAAGGGTCAAGAATTTTATCTATTTCGTCGTCGCTGAGGATTTTTTCTTCTTTCAGAATTTCCCTTATTGTTTTTCCTTTTGCGACCGCTTTTTTTGCTATTTCAGCAGATTTGTCGTATCCGATTTTTAGTGCGAGTGGAGTTACGAGAGCTAACGACCACTCTACAAGCTCTTTCATTCTCTCGACATTTGGCTTTATGCCTTTTATGCATTTTTCCGCAAGGTTTACAGCAGAAGCCGAAAGCAAATTTATTGAATTGACAACATGGTATCCTATAAGAGGCAAAAATGTGTTCAATTCAAAGTTCCCGTTCATTCCACCTATTGTTATTGATACATCAGAACCTATCACATGTGCGCATACCATCATTACAGATTCCGGAATTACGGGATTGACTTTTCCAGGCATTATAGACGAACCCGGTTGCAGAGAGGGGAGATTTATCTCTCCTATTCCGCATCTTGGTCCGCTTCCGAGCCACCTTATATCATTTGCGATCTTGAATAGAGAGACAGCGCATAGTTTTAAGATTCCCGAAAGTGCAACCATCGTATCCTGTGTTGCCTGCGAGAAAAAGTGGTTTCTCGTCTCCTTAAATTCGTGCTTGAGAAACTTTGATATATACGATATTGCTTTTTTGGGGAATTCCGGATGTGCGTTTATTCCTGTTCCTACCGCGGTTCCACCAAGAGCTAACTCAGATAACCTCGGAATATACATTTGCAGAAGCTCTATGCAGTGGGAGATCTGCTCTTTGTATCCTGAGAACTCCTGTCCGAGTGTTATAGGTGTTGCGTCCATAAGGTGAGTTCTCCCTATTTTTATTATTTCTTTGAACTCTTCTGATTTTTCTTCAAGGGTTTTTTCAAGTATTTTCAGAGATGGTATGAGTTTTTCTTTTACTCCTATTGTAGCAGATATGCTTATTGCAGATGGTATCACATCATTTGAGGATTGGCATTTATTGACATGGTCGTTCGGATGTACTGGGAATTTGCTACCTTTTTCATATCCTAAAATTTCGTTTGCTCTGTTCGCTATCACTTCGTTTATATTCATATTTGTTGATGTTCCCGAACCCGTCTGAAACACATCGATGGGGAAGTTATCTTTCAGTTTTCCTTCGTAGATTTCTTCTGCTGCTTTGCATATTGCGTCTTTTATTTCTTTTGTTATCAGTCCGAGTTCAAAATTTGCGTTTGCAGAAGCCCATTTTATGACTGCAAGAGACCTTATTATTTCATCTGGCATTTTCCATCCGCTTACAGGGAAGTTCTCAACCGCTCTTTGTGTTTGAGCCCCATAATATTTATCTGCTGGAACCTTTACTTCTCCCATAGTATCTTTTTCAATCCGCCAGTTCATATTTTTTCTCCTCCTTACATTATAAATTTTTGGGAATTCTATACTTGATAAAATTATCAATTTTTTAGAATGTTTTGAGCGGAGTTCTTGCAAGTGAGAAGCAGAAGACCTCATCAGCTCCTTTTTCAAGGAGTATTCTTGTGCATTCGCATAGTGTTGCGGTTGTTGTCGCTACATCATCAACGAGAAGAATTCTTCTGTAATTTATCTTTCTTACCGTAACTTCAAAGGCATTTTTAGGATTTTTCAATCTCTCTTCTGAGCTCAACTCAAGCTGAGACGGAATATCCTTTGATTTTCTTATGAGGGGGACAATAGGCTTTTTTAGATTTTCAGAAATCACCCTTGCTATCTTTAGAGATGGAATGTATCCTTTTTTTATCCACTTTCTTGTATAAGATGGTATCGGAACTACTATGTCAAACTCTATTTTTTCAAGCTTTGACCTTATAATGTTTGAAAATTCCTCTACTACCTTCAGCTTGTTTTCAAATTTTATTTTTCTTATTAGCTTTTCTCCGTATTCATCATATACGAAGATTGAGATGAGCTTTGAGAATTTTGGAGATAATCTTTCGCAATCTGGGCACTTTTGCGGTACTCTATCGTAGAACACAAGAGAACATTTCGGGCATTTTTGTAATTCATCTACGAACTTTATTTTTCCAAAACATGTTTCACAGAGCATTTTACCTTCTTTTGATTCGCATATAACACAGATTGGCGGAAGAAAAATTTCAAGGAGTGTTTCTTTTAAAGTGTAGAGTATGCTTTTCATCATTCAAAAATATAAAAAAGGGCATTCTGATTTTTCTCCTCTGCAAGGAGATGAAGTATTTTTGTTTTCTGTGTATAATTCTTTTGCAGAGAAGTAGATTTTTTCTCCGTTTATTTCTGCTGAGCCGTAAGGACATCCCTGCTCGTCAAAATATACAAAATTTTCTGTTTTTACATCAAGCTTGAAATTACCGCATACTTTTACGCTTACTGAACCATTTATCATAATGCCTATCCTTGCTGTACCTTCATCAAGCAAAAAGATGTTTTCTGCTGAAATTTCGGTTTTTTCTGTTCTCATTTTTCCGCCGATTTTAAAAATTCGCGTGCTTTCTCCTTGAATACTCACAAGTGAGGACTTTGTTTCTATTATTTCTGCTGTAAAATTTGAGTATAAGCTCTTTATAACATAAACCGTTGCGTTGTCGATATAGACATCTGATTCCCCTTTTAATGTTGTGTTTCCGGTTATTTCGCCGTAAAAGTTTGTTCCGCTCATCTGAATCTCGCAGTTTGAGAAAGTTATTGAGTTCTGAAAAGATGAGAAATTACATGTTCCTTTTGTTTTTATCTTTCCTGCTGATAAAATCCTTATATCAAATTCGCAATCTATGACTATTTTGTTTTCCCCTTCTCTATATATACAGCTTCCCAAAAAGCCCTTTATTTTCAGGAAAATGTATGATATAAAAAGAGATGTGTATGATAGTGAAAATGCTGACCTGAGAGTATTTTCAACTGCGGAGAGGTCAATATTTGATTTTTTATCGCTACACCTTACAAGCTGTGAAAAGAGAAGTAGAGCAACGGCGCTAATTTTAAATATTTTTGTTCTGTTTTCTTTCATTTTCTCTCCGAAAGATTTTATATACGGTTTAAGGAGATTGAAGTAAATTGATGTCGCTGAAAAGAGCAATACAGATAAGATCAACCATACGCTTATTCCATAATCACCTGCTTTTATGATTTTTTCTTTTATATCTCTTCTTATAAATTCTGCTATTATTCTTTCGAGGGTGAGGAGAAGTAAAAACAGCTGGATGTTATTTTCTGCTTTATCTTTTCTCTTGAAATACATTATCATTCCGCAGATGAAAAACAGAATTGCCTCTATTATTTGTGATGGAAAGAGTTTTGCTACTGAAACTCCAAGATCGCGGGAAGCATACGACTCTGGTGAAAATGTTATTCCGAATCGTGAAGGAAATCCATAACAGCAACCTGTTGGAAGACAGACAAAAATTCTATAAAGGGAAAGTGAAAAAAATGTTGGATAGGTCAGAGCTGATAAAAGCTCATAAAAATCTAATTTTTTTATTTTTGAGTATATGAAGATTATTGTTGTTCCTATAATCAGAGCTGAAAAGAGGGAGTGCCCTGTTTCCCAGAACTTCAAAATAGAGCTTATTTTCCATCCATATATCAGTCCGAGAGCGACTTTTGAGAATATTATTGTTGAAAAAGAGATGAGAAGTGATATTTCTATTCCTGTGTTTTCTCCTAAACCTTTTTCTTCTGCTGACTTTACGCATAGGAACAGGAAAACCAAAAATACAATTGATAGTCCGAAAGAAAATATTGGAATTTTGAGGTCTCCTATTATTATGTAGGGTAGCATTTAAATCTGATATAAAAGTTCTATGTTTTTTATTTCTTTTGCTGAGAGTTCTTGAACTTTCCCTTTTTTTATAAGGATTATTCTTTGGGCTGTTTTTATTGTTTCTGGTCTATGAGCTATTTTTATAATTGTTCTTCCGTTGAACAACTCATCTATGAGTTGGTTGATTTTCTTTTCTGTGTTTGGGTCTACAAATGCGGTTGCTTCGTCAAATATTATTATTTTCGGGTCAAAGTATAACGCTCTGAGTGTTGCTATTATTTGCTTTTCTCCCGATGATAATCCTCCACCATCTTCTCCTATCTCTCTTTCAAGGTCAATTTCTATTCCTATCTTTTCAAGTATTTTTATTATCTTTTGTATTTTCTCATCATCATCTTCTCCTAGTGTTATGTTTTCTCTTACTTTTCGTGAGAATATGAATACATCTTGATGTATCAGAGATATGCTTTTTCTCAGTTCTGAGAGTTCGTATTGATCAATATCTCTTCCATCTATCAGTATTTTTCCTTTCTGTGGTTTATAGACCCTTGTAAGGAGGTTGGCTATTGTTGTTTTTCCTGCTCCCGTTAGTCCAACGATTGCGACCTTCTCACCGGAATTTATTTTGAACGATACATTAGATATTACTGTTTTTTTCCCATCATACGAAAAATATACATCTTTGAACTCTATCTCTCCCTTTTCTATTTTGGGTTTTGGTTTTTGAGTTTTCTGGTGTTCATATTCTTGTGGTATGCTGAATATCTCTTTTATTCTTTTTGTAGCGGCTATTGCTGATTGGACTATGTTGTATTTTTCGCTGAAATCCCATATAGGGTCAAAGAGTTTATTTACCGCATACCAGAAAGCAAGGAATGTTCCGAAACCTATTTCTCCTTCTAAAATTTTTAATCCGCCGAACCACATCACAGAACCAAGAGATATAGAAGAGATAAATATTATAGATGAGAAGAAGAACGCAAAGAGTATTATAGATTTCTCAACTTCGTCTGAGTATTTTTTGTTGAGCATCTCAAAATTCCTTATAGCAAAAGAGTATGCTGGAAGTATCTTTATTGTTTTTATTCCGAGTATGCTCTCACTTATGAACGAGTTCAGCTCAGAAATTCTCCTTCTTATTTCAAGATAAATTCGCGATGACTTCTTTCTGAAAAAAATTACAACAATTATCATTATTGGGAATACCGCTATTGATACCAGAGCTAGCTTTAAGTTCAGGATGAAAAGCACTGTGATTATTCCTGCTATTATGAGTATATCTGCGGTGAAGGTTATGAGACCCGAGACAAATAGCTCGCTCAGATTCTCAACATCGTTTGTCAATCTTATAACCAATTTTCCACTCTGTGTCTTATCAAAAAAGCTCATAGGCAACCTTATTATATGAGAAAAAAGCTCGTTTCTTATGTTGTAGATTATGTTCTGTCCAACTTTATTTGTGAAATATATGAGGAAGTAATGATTTATACTTGAGATGATTATTGCGAGTAAAACAGAACCAGAATAAAGTAAAAGAAGTTCAAATCTTTTTGTGTCAATTACTTTGTCTGCTCCTTTTTTTATCAAGAGAGGAATTGATATTTCTGATAATATTCCCCCTACAAGAAATATCACCGATAGCATGACCAACTTCTTTTGTGTGAGGAGATAAGAGAAAAAATATCTGAGAAATTTTATCTCTTCCTTTATGTTTTTTGTTTCCATTATGTTTTTATGCCTGAATTTTTATTTTAATTATGTTTTTTGACTTTTCTCCTTTTTCATTTTTGATATGTGTTTGAAGTGCGTGAATTCAAAAAAAGCAGAAAAAAAGTAAAAATTTTTGTGAGGTGGAAAAGTTTAAACTATTATGGATTTTTTCCTATCTCTGTTCCCGCTTATAGTCATTTTTATTTTGTTTTACTTTATTGTGATAAGACCTCAAACTCGTGCAGAAGCTAAAAGGAGAGAATTTATAAAAAATCTCAAGAAGGGCGATATAGTTTTTCTCTCAAGTGGAATAGTCGGAAGAGTTTCAGAAATATATCAAAAAACAGTATCTCTTGAAATTTCAAAAGATGTCAAAATAAGGGTTCTGAAAGATTCCATTCAAGGACCATTTTTAGAAAAAGACGAACCTCAGGAAAAACAAACTGAAAAGAAAGATTAGTTCCAGATATGGCAAGAGGTATCAATTACAATTATAAAATAAGGAGATTTCTTGAAATTTTGAGGGAGAATGAATACGAGACGGGCGAGAACATAGCAAAGGATCTTGGGATAAGCAGGGCTGCGGTCTCAAAGTTCGCAAAATATCTCAAAAACCTCGGATACTCCTTTGAAATAAAAAAAAGATATAAACTCCTTGAATCTCCTGACATACCTTTCCCGTGGGAGCTCGGGAATATGGGGGAAAAAGTTATTTTCTTTTATGAAGTGGACTCTACTCAAAATGTTGCGAGAGAACTTTTTATAAAGAGAAAGCTTAAAGAGAATTTCTGGGTTATAGCTTTGAGGCAGACAAGCGGAAAGGGAAGGTTGGGAAGAAGATGGGAATCTCCCGAAGGAAACTTTTACGGCTCATGCGTTATAAGACCTGAGATACCTATAAAGGAAGTCATAAAAATATCGCTTTTGGGAGGTCTTGCAGTTTTCAAGACAATACAATCTTTTTCTCCTATTTACGATGTAAAAATAAAGTGGCCAAATGATGTCTTTGTCATAAGAAGGGAACCTAAAAAGATTTCCGGAACGATAGCCGAAGCTTTCGGAGAAGCTGAAAAAATTGACTTTGTTGTCGTAGGAATAGGTGTCAATGTGAAAGTATCTCCACTTGATATATCAATATCTCTAAAAGATATCGTCAATAACCCATCTTCTGTTTTCCTTGTTGAATTCACAAAAAAACTTATTGGATATTTTGCAGAAGTTTATGGTGATTTTTGCGAGGGAAAATGGCTGAAACTCAAAACAGAGATAGAAAATAATCTGTGGAGAGGAAAAGTAAAAGTAGATACCGGAAGAAAAAGTTTTTCTGGAATCTGCTACGGCATTGCAGAAGACGGTTCAATGATAGTCCAGAAAGAAGATGGAAGCTTTGAAATGGTTTACTATGGAGATACTCTGATATACTCTTGATTTTTTTGCCTTTTTAACTTTTTTGAGGTTTCTCAATTTTTCTTGTGAAAAATCTTGTAAAATTTTTGAAATTATGTAAATTTTTGAGCTCGCAGAAAACTTCATAGTTATGAAGCTGTCAAAAGATGAACTTGAAAAGATTTACTCAAGTATAACGGGAAAATCTAATTTCTTTGAGGATTTTGAGGTTGGAGATGTTATAGAACATTCAAGAGGCAGAACCGTAACAGAGATGGATAATGTCATGTTTACTCTTCTTACTATGAACACCGCGTCAATTCATTTTAACGAAGATATGATGAAAAAAGGTAAGGGGTTATTTCCAGAAAGGGTGGTATATGGGGGGCTTGTTACTTCCATAGTTGTTGGTCTAACATCAGAAGACATAAGTGAAAATGCTATATGTGATATTGGTTATTATAATGCAAGACATCTCAATCCGGTCTTTCACGGTGATACGCTCTACGCAAGGTCAGAAGTCATAGAAAAAAGAGATTCAGATAGACCAGATGCCGGTATAGTAAAGTTCAAAATAGTTGGGATAAATCAAAAAGGTGAGACAGTTGTTGAGATTGAAAGAGAGGTTCTCCTGAGAAAGAGAAATCCAAAATAAAACAAAAAAGATGTTAAGCAAAAGACCGTACTATAAGACAGCATGTTTTTTTATTTTCCTTTTATCTTTCATATTCTTTTCGTTTGGGTCAGCTTATTCTGAAAGTTTATGGGCAGAAACAGATGACGGAAGAAAAATTCACATATTTTTCGTTAGAGCAGAAGGAGGAGAAAAAAGGAACTTCCCGGTTATACTCTGCCATGGTCTTGGAACTCAGGGGAAGTATTGGTACTTTGAAGAGAAGATAAATTGGGCTCGTAAGTTTGCCGAAGAGGGATTTAATGTTTATGTCCCGGACCTTCGGGGTGTCGGAAAATCAAAGGGTTCTTTTGATTTCGGATTTGAAGATTACCTGTATGATGTTTCAGCAATAATAAAAAAAGTCAAGACACTTGAGGGTTCTGAAAAAGTTCACTGGATCGGGCATTCTATGGGCGGTATGGTCATTTACCTTGCAGTTTCTCGTAAGCCGGAGATCTCTCAAAGTTTGGCAAGCTTTACCGCTATATCATCTCCATATACTATATGGACCCCTTTCGAAATTTTCAAACTGACCAGAAAGAACTTTGATGAATTATCTTACCTGCTCAAAAAAGTAGATAGGGTTCATTTTTCTTTTTTCTCATCTCTTATATCATTTTTCCTTCCTGTTTTTGATTTTTCAAGGTTATTTTTACCTTTTGCTGACCTTGAGTATCTCGTATGGAACATAGATAATGTTAGTAGAGATTATAGGAAGAGTGCGATGAAAGCTACTGCTGATGTTTCAACTCGTGTTCTTGAAAAATTTTTGAAGGTGGGGATAGGATATGAGGATTTCGGTTTCAACCTTGACGCTTTTGATGTTCCTTCTCTTTTTGTTGTGGGAGTAAAAGATTATCTTGCTACTCCGCCAGCAGTAAAATTAGCTTTCCTGAAATCTGGTTCGAAAAATAAAAGTTTCGTTTTAGCTGGTGTTGGTGAAGGATTCAGGGCAGATTATGGTCATGTTGATATTACCGCAAGCGATTTTGCAGTTGAAGAGATTTTTCCTGTTGTTCTGAACCATATAGAAAAGTGGGACGGCTCGGGTGGAAAATCCAGAGTTTATTATAAACCATCAAGAGAAAACGACGAAGACAAAAGAGCAGAAAACCTGTATGAAGATAACGCATTTTCAAGAGTAATCAGAACCACACAAAATTTGAAAGCTCAAACGCCTCAATCAAACCAAAACTATGCGCCCGAACTTTCAGCCAAAATATTTCGTAAATCAAAAATCTCTTTTCTTTTGGTTCAGGATTTGGGATTTCCCGGAGATGTCTGGAAGTCGTTTTCGCAAAAATTTGATTCAAAAGAGTTATCTTATGTTTTCCCAAAAACTTTGAGTTCTGTTCTTTCTATTCATAAGATTATAGAGCGCTTCTGTAATTCTTTCACATCTGACCTTAATGTTGGAGTGTTTCACGGATTTTCTGGAACAGCATTTTTCTCATCTGAAAGAAAATGTTTTGATGCTGTCTTTCTAATTGCTGTTCCTTTTTCCGAAATCTCATCTTTTTATTCGTTCTATCTCCGAGATAGAGGAAATATATCTTCGGAAATGAAGGAAAAGGTTCTGGGTATCAAAGAGACCGATTACTTTGAATTTGATTTTTCGGAAATATATTATAGCTTTGATGTTTCAAATTTGAAGAGGATTTTTTATGTGATAAGTACTGGTGATAGAGCTGTCTGGTGGTGGAACGTGAGGGACTTTCTAAATATAGTTGGTGATCTGGGATTGGACTACCACTATATTATTTTGTCTCGCGCTAACTTTTCAGATGAGCTATCTCATACAGAACTTATATACGGAAAGAAAGCAGAAAAATATGTTATACCTTATATTATTCGTCAAATTGAGAGTTTGAAGAAGTAATACCGTAGTTGTTCTGCGGATGCTTCTTTGCCCAATTCTCTTCCGTAAGTTCCTACTAATATGCTTATGATTTTCAGATTAAGTTCTATTCCAAAAGATGAGTATAACTGACCTAATCCAAACATGACTGAGAAAAATCTTTTTATAGGTGTTGTATCAAGTGATACTTCTCCTCCGATGAAAACTCTCTTGAAAAAGCTTTGATCTTCCGATAGAGCGAAAAACATATCTTGAAAGTCAACTCCTAATGTATAATTGAAGAATCTCAATTTATCTGAATAAGATATTCCTATATCTCCCGTAAATTTTTCAGATGGATCAAGTATGTTTCTCACATCAATTCCGATGTTTATTCCTTTTTTGAGTGGCTTCCAGATTACTCCTAAGTTTATTCCACCAAAACCTATGGCGCATTTTAGGGGATATTGACAGTTTCCAGATAATATATCGCTGAGGATTTCGTCAGGTTTTTTATTTATTACTGGAAAGACATCGGTTATTCTTTCTCCGACTTCGTTTTCTCTTATCTCTACTTGGGCTTTCTGGGATATTTTGAATGCAGAAACAGATATTCCTGTTATGAGGGATTTATCAAGGAGTGCTACTGCGGAACCGAGCAGGACTTGACCTTGGGTTGAGAAAAATGCGTTCCGAACTGTTATGTTCGATGGGACAGAAATTGAAGTGCCAGTTTCAACTCCACCAAGTACCCCTAATCCAAAAGATACATTCTGAACTGTGAGAGTGAAGTGAGGAAAAGTGAATATACCTGCTGAATAATTTTTACCATAAATTTTTTTTGCCTGTGAAATGGTTTTTTCCTGGTTTTTCAGGTCAGAAAGGGATTCGGCAAAGCCCTTTGCAGATGAGATGGTATCGTAAGAGATAAAAATTTCTGGTGTTATAATATCAAAGCTTTTTGTCCCGAACATTCCAGCTGGATTGAAGAAGAAAGATGTTTGGGCGTCTTGCAGAGATGCTGCTAATCCTCCCATAGAGTAAGACCTTGGGCTTTTGTACTCCCAGAGGAGCTCAACAATTAAATATAAGATTGTGCTTTCCAAGATCATCTTTTCTTCTCCTTATTCTTTATTTTTGCTGTTCTAAATAGCATTCTTTCGGTTCTTCTCTCAAATTAAAAATAGAACTTATAGCGTCTTCAAATTTTGTTATCGCTTCTTGAAATATACCTTGATGACCTTCTTTTTCTATTTCAGATATTGTTTTTGTTAGTGGTTTTGCAAACACTATTTTCTGGCAGAGTTCCGAAAGTGTAGTATTTACATCGGCATCAGGTGTCAATGTCAATTTTAAAGTGAGAGTTTTGAGTTCTGTCTCTCCTATTTCTTGACTTTCACAGTTTTTATATTTTGGTTCGTTCTCGTGCTTTACAGCTATGTCAATATTGAGAAGTGGTCTCACTTTATCTTTAAGTTCCTTTTGCATTTGTTGTATAAAATTTGTTGTTCTGCATGCAAATTCTTCTAAAAATTCATCAAGATTTTCTCTTGGGCAAAGCCATATTCCATCTTCTTTATTGATTTCCGCAACGAAATCTATTTTTTCTTTTTCTGGAATATCTATTTGTTCTGTGAGAAATTTTGTGAGAGATTCGGAGAATTTTTGAGAGAATTTTCTGCATTCATTTTCAGCCCTTTCCAATAACTTACCTTTTAAGTCGATAGAAAGCTCGGAGTAGTTTGTTGATGCCTTCTGGAATGTCTCTTCCTTTACTCCACCATGCGATATCAGTCCTATTCCGTATGTGACATTTGCCATCATATTTTCTATTGAGTGTTGAGTTGTATTGTATGGATACTCATTTTTCAGGGTACAGCACATTGATGGTAATTTATCTTTTTCCTTGCCAAGATAATAATCTGGGTGGTTGAGTAGGACAGACTGAACTATGAATTTCCATGTCAAAATTTTTCCTGCGACAAACTCTATTGAGTTAATTAATCTATTTATCTCTTTGAGTTTTTGGTCGTTCTGTGGGTCAAGTTCTCCTAAGTTTTCGGGTAGGTTTTCATTCGGTTTATCTAAATTTTTTGTATTTCCGTAGAATACTTCTTCGTAGAGCTGTTGAGCTTTGAAACAGAAGAAAAGAAATTCTTTCAGTTTTTCCTTATCATAATTTTTGAAAATATCTTTTACTATCTGGCTCATTTCCTTATTTGCTTTTTCTTTTTCTTGTTCATCTGAAATATCAACATTTTTCAGCTTTATGATTTGATCTATAAGTTCTCTTTCGTCAAATCCCGCCTTACCGAGATACGAAGCGAGCAGATAATAAAGCCCGTAAAGAAAATCAATCAGCTCATCTTTTTCTTTTTCTGTAAGCTCGTAAAATTCCGGTACCTTATAAATTGAACTTATTGGTAATTTTGATTTTATCTGTTCTTTTTGTTTTTGATTTTGTATGTATTTTTCAAGTAGTTCTATTGCATCGTCCCATTTTCCTTGACTTGCAAATTTTATGCCCTTATCTCTTTCTCCAAGAGATGAGCATTTTTGGAAAAAAAGAGAAAAAAATATCAGTGCAGACCAGAATATGGTTTTTGTATGACTAACCATTTTGATTAAATAAAAAGTTTTTTCAGTTCAAATTGCATGATTGAAAATTCTGTTTATTTATCTCTGCCTTGTTTTCTTTTTGTAATTTATGATTTTTCTGCCTGCATTCCATAAATGAGCATTTTTTAATTTAATCCAAAGTTTTTCGTTTTGCTTGACTTTTTTGAAAAAAATGATTAAAATAATTACTGGAACTTTGACGCAATTTTTTGAAAAAATTGAGCCGGAGACCTTGATTTTATTAGGTTTTTTTTTGCGGTTTTAATATGCCAAAGAGGAATTTAAACTTGTTATTGAAGTATGGACAGAGACACTTCATAACTGGTTTTAATATGCCAAAGAGGAATTTAAACGAACTTCTTGGCATCTACAATTCATACTACCATTCGTTTTAATATGCCAAAGAGGAATTTAAACGGCAGGCACAGGCACAGAGCTTGTTTTATGCTTTGAGTTTTAATATGCCAAAGAGGAATTTAAAAGAAAACATATCTTGCCCCTATATATCCGAATATAGAAAAGGTTGTTTCAGGCAAGATTTTTATTCCCGGGTCAATTTCAAAAAATACATTGATAGGATACTTTTTGAAATTGAAATCTAAACCCAAAGGTATGTATATACCGAATGAAGATGGAATATTTACGAAAAGCCCTACTCCGGGGTAGAAGAAAAATTTTCCTTCTTTTATTTGTGTTTTTATTTCTATTTCCTTGTTGTATGAACCGAGGAGTGTCAAGCGCTCTTTTATTACAGACCAAGATATTCCTAAACTTACCGCAGATTTTTCGCTGAGCCAGTATTTCCCACTGATACCTGTTGGGTCTCCAAGCATTATTCCTATGCCTATTTCAGATTTTGCCTTCTCCGGAAGAGAGAGCAATCCAAAAAACATAACAAAAGAAAGAAGAATTTTCTTCAAGCTTCCCATATTGTGAAGAATAGATAAAGCTTTGCAGATGATTTTTTATTTTTTCAATTTTTTAGTTGAAGAGTTTTTTCATTCAAGAGAAGAGAAAAAAAGAGAAATTTACAAAAAGGCGGTGAAACTATGAAAATAAATAATTTATGTTCAGCGTTCTTCTGCTTCCAGGGGATGGAATAGGTCCAGAAGTCGTAAAAGAAGCTGTGAAGATTCTTGAATTTGTTTTTGATAGAAAAGGAATAAAGGTTGATTTTGAGGAAGAGCTTATTGGTGGTTGTTCAATAGATAAATATGGTGTTCCTTTGAGAGATGAAGTAGTTGAGAAAGCAAAGAGTTCATCTGCTGTGTTTCTTGGTGCGGTCGGCGGGCCTAAATGGGATAACCTTCCCGTAGATAAAAGACCCGAAGCTGGCTTGCTGAAAATAAGAAAAGAGCTAAAACTCTGGGCAAATATAAGACCTATAAAGTTTTTCAAGTCCCTTCACCATATCTCCCCACTGAAAAAAGATGTTGTAGATGGTGTTGATATTGTCATTTTGAGAGAGCTTACATCAGATGTTTATTTTGGCGAACCAAGAGGAGAATTCGGAGACCACGCTAAAAATACAATGATATATTACAGAGAAGAAGTTGAAAGAATTGCTCATCTTGGTTTTAAAATTGCTCTTTCTCGTAAGAAAAAACTTGTTTCAGTAGATAAGTCAAACGTTCTTGAAGTTTCTGCTTTTTGGAGAAAGATTGTCTCTGAGGTTTCGCGGAATTATCCAGAGGTTGAACTCACTCATATTTATGTAGATGCTATGAGCTACTACCTTATTCTGAATCCGAAGAGATTTGATGTTGTTCTATGTCCTAACCTTTTTGGTGATATACTTTCTGACGAAGCTGGGGGTATAATTGGTTCTTTGGGTTTGTGTCCTTCTGCGAGCTTGGGAGATGAATTAGAAAGAGGTAAGATATTTGGTCTTTACGAGCCGGTTCATGGTTCGGCTCCCGATATAGCAGGCAAAGGAATTGCAAATCCGATAGCTACTATTCTTTCTGCTTCCCTTATGCTCAACTACTCTTTTGGCATGACTGAGGAAGCAAAACTTATAGAAAAATCAGTCGAGGAAACACTTAAAGATGGCATAAGAACTCAGGACATAGCGGAGACAAAGACGAAAAAGAAAATAAAGGTTGTAGGGACTGAGGAGTTTGGAAGTTATGTTTTGAAAAAACTGCAAAAATTGATGAGCAAATAAGCTCTTTTTGAGTTTATTTTACTATTGATGGGATAGCGTTGATGATTTCTTTTAGGAAATCTGTGAATTCTGATGTTATAAAAGCTCCAAAAGCAAAAGCTATAATAAACACTGCAATTATTTTAGGAACAAAAGTTATTGTGGTTTCCTGAATATTCGTGAGGGTTTGGAGAAAAGATATCACAAGTCCAATTATCAAACTTACAGCTAAAAAAGGTAAAGATATTATGATAGTGACTTCAAAAGCTCTTTTGACTATGTCAGACAATGAGACGAACTCCATATATCAGTAATTTTAAAATTTGTGCTGGGGTATTTTTTATGAAAAAATGTGAACTGGTTCTTTTGTTTTAAAATAAAAGGCATGAAAATCTATCTTTCTTATGATGAGATGCCAAAAAAATGGTTCAACATTTTACCATATCTTCCGAGACCTCTTGATCCACCGTTAGATCCAGCAACAGGTCAGCCAATTTCACCGGAAAAGCTTCTTGCCATATTCCCAGAACCACTTATAGAACAGGAAGTTTCAGATAAAGAATGGATAGATATTCCGGAAGAGGTTTTGAGAATCTATTCGATCTGGCGTCCAACACCCCTGCAGAGGGCAGAGAGATTAGAAAAGTTTCTTGATACTCCTGCTAAGATATTTTTCAAGAACGAGAGCGTTTCACCGCCAGGAAGTCATAAACCCAACACTGCTGTTGCCCAAGCTTACTATAATAAGATTTCGGGAACACGTGTTCTTACTACTGAGACAGGAGCGGGGCAGTGGGGGAGCGCTCTTGCATTTGCTACCATGTTCTTCGGTATAAAATGCAGGGTATATATGGTCAGAGTGAGCTACAACCAGAAGCCATCAAGAAGAATACTTATGCAGACATGGGGCGCAGAGGTAATCCCATCTCCGAGCGATAGAACGAGTTCCGGAAAAAAATTCCTTTCACAAAATCCTGAACATCCGGGAAGTTTGGGAATAGCCATTTCCGAAGCAATAGAGGATGCTCTTTCATCTGACGAGATAAAATACTCTTTGGGTAGTGTTCTGAACCATGTTCTTTTACATCAGACCATAATTGGACTTGAAGCTAAAAAACAGTTTGAAAAACTTGGAATTTATCCCGATGTTGTTGTCGGTTCTATTGGAGGTGGGAGCAATTTTGCGGGAATATCTTTTCCTTTTATAAAAGATAAGATATTGGGGGAGAGAAAGAATTTAGAGGTTTGGGCTGTGGAACCATCTGCTTGTCCTACCTTGACAAAAGGGGAGTATAGGTATGATTACGGAGATACTGCAGGGCTTACTCCTCTTTTGAAAATGTACACTTTGGGTCATGATTTTGTTCCTCCTCCGATTCATGCGGGGGGTTTGAGGTATCACGGAGATGCTCCGTCTGTGTGCCTTCTTTACAATGAAGGTTTGATAAAAGCGTGTGCATACAAGCAGACAGAAGTTTTCTCTTCTGCTGTGCTTTTTGCCAGAGTTGAAGGGCTTTTGCCAGCTCCTGAGACTGCTCACGCAATAAAAAAGGTCATTGACATAGCTCTTGAATGCAAAAAGAATAAGGAAGAAAAAGTTATCCTTTTTAACTTCTCGGGACATGGATACTTTGATCTTTCTGCTTATGATGAGTTTCTTTCAGGAAGAATGAAAGATGTTTGATATTGCGGTAGATTGCAGAGAGCTGGAAAAAGACAAAAAGACAGGTCTTGGAAGAATTCTTACGGGTCTCTTAAAGGAACTTTCAAAAAAGCATATCAGTGTTCTGGCTATATGCGATATAATGACAGATAAAGATATTTTACGCGAGATTTTGGGAGACAAAGTGGCTTTTACTACCATCAAGAGAAAAAGCAATGCCTATCTTGATCAGTTGATGATACCTTTGTGTGTTTTTGGGAAATCAAAAAGGTTTTTTTCTATATATCCAAAGTTCCCCGTCGTTCTTCCTTTTTTTGGTGTTGATGTTTTCATTTATGTTGCAGATGTAATAAATTTTTCTTTCTCTCAGAAACTCTTTTTAAAGCTCTTCGGAAGGTTGCCAAAAAAAGTTATGACTCTTTCAAAAGCATCAAAAAAAAAGATAGAGCAAATCATAAGAAGAAAAGATATTGAGGTGACATACTCTGATATATCTTATGTGAAGGAATGGGAAAAGAAAATTGATGATGGGTTTGCAAAAAATTTCGGAAACTTTATTCTTTATGTTGGGAATTTCAATCCACATAAAAATGTCAGAACTCTAATCAAAGCATTTGAGCTCATAAAAGATAGAGTTGATTTGAATCTGGTTTTATGCGGTGGCGGAGGAAAAAAAGCCGAGAACTTTCAAGAGACAGATAGGGTGAAGATACTGAAAGGTTTAAGTGATGGAAAGATCGCTTCACTTTATAAAAACTGCATGTTTTTCGTTTTCCCTTCATTTGAAGAAGGTATAGGACTTCCGGGAATTGAAGCTTGTTATTTTGGGAAAGCGGTCTTGGTATCTGATATTGAGGTTTTTAGGGAGATATTTGGAAACTCGGCGATATTTTTTGACCCGAAAAGTCCAAAAGACCTTGCAGAAAAGATTCTCACCTTATATAATAGCAAAGAGTTAAGAGAAATTTACGGGAAGAAGGCGAAGAAGGTGGGAGATTTCTTTGCATCACTTGACATAGGTCAAAAGCTATACAGTATTATTTTTTGAAATCATTTCTTTTTCAAAAACAACTACTGCAAGAGGTGGAAGAGTTATTTCAAGAGAAAAAGGTCTGTTGTGTTGCGGTATGTCTTGTGCGTGAACTCCTCCGAAGTTCCCAAGTCCGCTTCCGCAGTAAAATTCGGAATCGCTGTTTAGTATTTCTTTCCAGAATCCTCCCTCCGGGACTCCAACTCTGTATCTGAACCTTGGAACTGGTGTGAAATTACAAACAACAAGAAAAAATTTCCTCTTACCTTTTCTCAAAAAACATATAACACTCTGATTTACATCTGAAAAATCAATCCACTCAAATCCCTCTGGCTCAAAGTCATATTCATATATGTCAGGTTCGTTTCTGTATACTCTGTTTAGGTCTTTTATCCATTTTTGTACTCCCTTGTGAAGCTTTGCAAGCTCATTTTTATCTTCTTCAAGAAGATGCCAGTCAAGTGATTCCTCATGGTTCCATTCTCTCCACTGAGCGAATTCTCCTCCCATAAAAATCAGTTTTTTACCGGGGTGAAACCACATGTATCCGAAAAGCAATCTGAGGTTCGCAAATTTTTGCCATGTATCCCCGGGCATTTTAGATATCAAAGAACCTTTGCCATGGACTACTTCATCGTGGGAAAGTGGCAGAATAAAATTTTCAGAAAAAGCGTACCATATGCTGAAAGTTAGTTTATCGTGATGGTATTTTCTATATATTGGATCTTTTGAGAAGTAAAATAGCGTATCGTTCATCCATCCCATATTCCATTTCATTCCAAATCCTAATCCTCCTATGTATGTCGGGCGAGAAACCATGGGCCAGGCTGTTGATTCTTCTGCTATGGTCTGGACATCGGGAAAATCTCTGTAAATTGACTCATTGAGTTTTTTTATAAAATCTATCGCTTCAAGGTTTTCTTTTCCGCCGTATATATTTGGGGTCCATTCTTTTCGTGAGTAATCAAGGTAGAGCATAGAGGCAACCGCATCAACTCTGATCCCATCTGCGTGGTATTTTTCTATCCAAAAGTGTGCGGAACTAAGAAGGAAAGAGCGAACTTCCCCTTTTGAGTAATCAAAAACAAAAGTTCCCCAGTCGGGATGGTATCGTTTTCTCCAATCTTCATATTCGTAAAGATGTGTTCCATCAAAGAAAGCGAGCCCGTGTCCATCTTGTGGAAAGTGAGATGGAACCCAGTCAAGAATAACTCCTATGTTGTTCTGGTGTAGTATGTCTATAAGATACATCAGGTCCTGAGGAGTTCCATATCTTGATGTTGGCGCAAAGTATCCGGTTATCTGGTATCCCCATGAGCCATAAAATGGGTGTTCCATCACAGGAAGAAACTCAACATGTGTAAAACCCATCTCTTTTATATATTCCACAAGAAGTTCTGCAATTTCTCTATAAGATAGAAATCTGAAATTTTCTTCGGGAACTCTTCTCCATGAACCAATGTGTATTTCATATATTGATATTGGGGATTTGAGGGAGTTGAACTTTTTTCTGCCTTCTTTTATCCATTTTTCATCTTTCCATTGATAGCTGATGTCCCATACTACTGAGGCGGTTCCTGGGGGTTTTTCTGTAAAAAATGCGAACGGGTCTGCTTTATCTATTGAGAAACTCCCTTTTACTATGTGGTATTTGTAAAGTGTTCCTTTTTCAACTCCCGGAACGAATCCGTACCATATACCTGCTTTATCTATTTTTTTTAGCGGGTGAGATTGTTTGTTCCAGTTGTTGAAGTCACCAATAACAGATACATAGTCAGCGTTTTCTGCCCACACCGCAAAGTGAACTCCTTTTATTCCTTCAAATTCTGTTATGTGTGAGCCAAGCTTTTCATAAAGTTTTGTATGGGTTCCTTCCTTGAAAAGATAAATATCATATTCTGTTATCATGCAAAAGTCATAGATTATTTTACTTTCCATAGGATATGTATGATATGGATTTATAGCGTAGTTAGATACCTTTCAATATTTTTTATAAATTTTTGCTTTTCAGTTCCACAGATTGCAAAAAATGAAAAACGATAGAAGTTCGGAACGAAAGGAATTTTCGGAAAAGTAAAGATGATTAAATAATTATTTGGGAAGTTCCAAACGCATGGCTGACCCGAGCAAAATATTAAAAGCAAATGTAAAAGGCGAATTTTTCGTTGATTCAACTTGCATAGATTGTGATGTTTGCAGAGAGATTGCACCAGAAATTTTTGCTGATTGGGGAGGATATTCTTATGTCCGCTCGCAACCGAGGAATGAAGCTGAAAGAAGAAAAGCAGTTCAAGCGCTGATTTGCTGTCCAGTCGGAGCAATCGGTTTTGTGGGCGATAATTCAAAATCTTTGATTTTAAATGTGATAAATGATTTCCCCATTTTGATTGAAGATGATGTTTTCTACTGCGGTTTTAACTCCGAAAAATCTTATTCTGCAAATAGCTATTTTATAAAAAATCCAAAGGGAAACTTGCTCGTTGATTCACCGAGATTTACCTCACACCTTGTCAGAAAATTTGAGTCAATGGGAGGAATAAAATATATTTTCCTTACTCATCGTGATGATGTTGCAGATGCTGAAAGTTTTGCCTCATACTTCAACTCAACCATTATAATTCATAAAGATGATTTGATCGGCGGAAAATCTGCTGACTTTATAATTGAAGGAGAAGAACCCTTTCAAATAGAACAGGAATTTTTGATTATCCCGACACCAGGGCATACAGAAGGACACTGTGTTTTACTTTACAAAAACAAATTTCTTTTCACGGGAGATCATATCTGGTGGGATAGAGATAAAAATTGCCTTTCTGCGGGAAAAAGCGTTTGCTGGTATTCTTGGGAAGAGCAAATAAAATCAGTGGAAAAACTCATTGAATTTGATTTTGAATGGATTTTGCCGGGACATGGTGGGAGAATGAAACTTCCAAAAGACAAGGTCAAAGAAGAACTCAAAAAACTTGTTGAGAGAATGAAAAGGTGGAGATAGGAGTACTATTCTGATTTCGGAGTTTGGGAAGAGTTCTTTTTCTGCCTGCATTCCGTAAATGAGCATTTTTTAATTTAATCCAATGTTTTTCGTTTTACTTGACTTTTTTGAAAAAAATGATTAAAATAATTGCTGGAACTTTGACGCAATTTTTTGAAAAAATTGAGCTGGAAACCTTGATTTTATTAGGGTTTTTTTGCGGTTTTAATATGCCAAAGAGGAATTTAAACATCTGAAAACCTAATCCTGACCATATCACCTCACCTGGTTTTAATATGCCAAAGAGGAATTTAAACTCAGGATTGATAATAAAAGGTAGAATAGTTGGGTTGGTTTTAATATGCCAAAGAGGAATTTAAACAAAGTCCTTTTTTCCAATTTGCACTGAACCATCTTGAAAGTTTTAATATGCCAAAGAGGAATTTAAACTTTTGGATCTATTTCATCTGGCATTAATTTTCAGAGAAGGGAATGTTCAAACTACCCTGCATATTTTCCCCGGAAGATATGGCTTTTTTGCTCCCGTTAATTTTTTCATATCAATTTTCTTCTCTTTCATTCTCATATATGCAAGGAAGGCAAAAAGAATTGGCTCAACGAACTCAGCTTTTACTCCAAATTCATCTGATATGAAAACGTTCTTGCTCTCTTCTGTTATCCTTTTAACCATAAATTTATTTCTCGCTCCGCCACCGCAGAGTATAACTACATCTGGTTTGAAATCCTTCAAACTTCTTGCGAGAAGAACTACAGAAATTTCTATCGCTGTGCGAAGGCAATCTTCTATTCTCGCTCTCTTCGTCATTTCCTCAAAATTTTTCTTCGCTATTTCAACTTCATATCCCAGCGATTTGCTCTTGATTGATGAAAAAAACTTTACAGCATTTTTGAAAGCATACTCTATTACTTTTCCTTTTTCTGCCATTTTGCCATCTTTATCGTACTCTAAACCCAATCTTTTTTGAATTATGTAGTCAGAAAGAGCATTTGCTGGTCCAACATCTCTTGCGCTTACAACTTCCCCGTCTTTTATAAGTGTTATATTGGCTATTCCACCGAGATTTACGACCGCGACTTTTTTTGATACCTTACCGAAAAGAATTCTGTGTATTATGGGAGAAAGCGGGGCTCCTCTACCTCCCATTGCTATATCACATTTTCTGAAATCATAAACAACGGGAAGCCCGCTTACCTTTGATAGAAAAACCGGTTCCCCAATTTGCCATGTTAAAGTGATTTTTCCTTCCTCTTTGTGAAATATGGTCTGACCGTGGAAACCTATGACATCTAATTTCCTCTCTCCTTTTATGAACTTTTTCAGCGAATCAGCAAATGACATCCCTAACTTATAGTGTATTTCTGCTATTTCCTCAATCATCCCTGAGCCATTTATTGATATATTTTTGAGCTCAGATTTGAGTTCGTTTTCAAGCGGGTAAGATTTATATTTTAAAACTTCTATTTTTCCTTCTCCTTTTATTTCGCACAGTATGAATTCCTTCGCGTTCATAGATGTTCCAGAAAGAACTCCTATACATCTCATATTTTCAAATATTGCTCTTGTGTAGAAAAATTTTAAGTTGTGAAATTTTCTGATTTTGAGGTTTTGCAAAACAAGTTGAGAAAGTGAATGCTTTTTCTATCTTGCGGTAAAATATATTTATATGAGTTTTTTCATTGCCTTTTTGGGTGGTCTCCTTTCGTTTTTTTCTCCTTGTGTTTTCCCACTCATACCAACATATATCCTTTTTTTTTCTGGAATGTCATTGGAGGAGCTGAAATCATCTGAATCAAAGAAAGTAAAAGCGAAAATTTTTTTAAATTCGCTTTTGTTCGTTTTAGGGTTCTCTTTATCTTTTTCGCTTCTTGGACTTTCCGCTTCTGCTATCGGAAGTTTCCTCAAGGTTTTCAAAAAAGAACTTTCTTTTATCTTCGGTGTCCTGCTTATTCTTTTCGGTCTTTCTGTTCTCGGGATTTTGAAACTGAGTTTTTTGAAATACGAAAAAAAGATAACCCTATCAGGAATTAAAATGCCTTTGTCTTTGCTCTCCTTCCTTCTCGGGTTCTTTTTCGCTTTCAGTTGGACTCCGTGTATAGGTCCGATTTTAGCGGGAATTTTAGCAATTGCCTCTACATCTGAAAAAGTTCATCAGGGATTTTTCCTTCTTTTCACATTCTCTGCGGGAATTGCTCTTCCGTTCCTTATCTCTTCTTTACTTATTTCATATCTCCTTCCTGTTTTTAGAAAGTTGGGAAGGATAACCCATTTTGTCGAAAAGTTTGTGGGAGTTCTACTTATATTTTTGGGATTAGCTTTCATTTCCGGTAAGGTGAATTCTCTTTCGTTTGTTGAGATTCCTAATTTTGAGAAGATGATATACGATAAGATCAAAATAAAAAAGCTCAATTTGAACCTAAATTCAGATGATTTTAATAAGGGAAATAAAGAGATAGAAAAAGAGCTTGAAACAATTTTCTCATCTGGCATAGCACCTTTGAACGGGGTAAATCTTGAGAAGAAAGATTTTGTGATAGTGAATTTTTGGGCATCGTGGTGTCCGCCTTGCAGAAAAGAAATTCCCGACTTCAACTTAGCTGTGAAAAAATACGAAAACCTCCTCATCATAGGAATCTCCCTTGATAAAACAAAAGACGAAGTTAAAAATTTCATGTACGAGATCGGAGGGATAGATTACCCTGTATTTTTGAAGAATGAGATGGATTTTATAAGGATTGAGCCAGAGGGTTTGCCAGAATCTTATTTTTTCTACAGAGGAAAGTTTATCGGGAAACAAATAGGTATCGTTGATATGGAAGATATAGAAAAATTTATCAACCATAATTTTTCTGCGATAAAATTTGACAATTAGTAATGTTGGATGTAGATGGTGTTTTACTTCTCGCAGCAGGGAAAGGAGAGAGATTAAAACCAATAACAGATAAAATCCCTAAACCGCTCATAAAGATAAAAGGCGTTCCCGCTATCGCATTCCCGTTGTTTCTTATATACGAAGCTGGTTTTCATGAAGTTATAGTCAATCTTCATCATCTACCTCATTTTATAGAAAAAGAACTCTCTGATTTTGGAAAGAGAAAAAAAATAGGTTTTACATTCATAAGAGAAGATGTCCTTCTCGGCACAGGTGGTACGATAAAAAAGGTCTTTGAAGAATTTGGTTTCAGAAGAATTCTTGTGATGAATTCAGATATAATATGTTATCCAGATATAAAAAGATTTATAGAAGAGGGGAAAAGAGATTTTCTCGCTCATCTTCTCGTAACGCAGGCGAATTTAGGAGGCATAGATATAGATGAGAATTCGGGAACAATAACAAAAATATATGGTGAAGGTAAAGGGGGAAAATTCACATTCACAGGAATACATATAGTACAATCAGATATTCTCGGAATACTTGATGATAAGGTTCCACTCTGCATAGTGAAAGATGGATACATCAAAGCCATAGAAAAATTCGGGAAAAAAATTTCTTTTTCACTTTATGATGATTTTTTCTTTGATATAGGAACTTTTGAGAGATTGTCTGATGTGGAAAAATCGGCAGATAAATTTGATAGGATACGGCGCTTTTTTGAGAAGGTAAGAGATTTTTATTTCACATAGTTAGCATAGCAAATTAAAAGCCATAGAGCGAAAAAAGAAAAAATTCCCGTTTTGAAACTAATAATATTATTATTGTGAGAAAGCTATTTTCATGTGCCACTGATAGATTGAAGAGGTTTTCTATTTTTCTTGTCGTCCTTTTTCTTTTGATTTTATCGTGCTCCAAGAACGAAAAGCAGAATGACTTTTCTTCTGATATTGAAAGTTCTTTTCGTCTGATAGAAAAAGAGCAATTTGGAGAAGCAGAAAAAATTCTTAAAGATATAAAGATTAAGGACCCGAATAACTGTCCAGCATCTTGGGGAATGGTACTTTTATCTTTGAGAAGAACTGTTGATTCAATAAATTCTATTTTATCTATATTTTTTGGTTTTCAGTCGGCTCCTCATAATTCAAGATTGGTTGAAAAAGGGTTGTCAGAAACGATTCAAACTATCATTCGTCCTATTTTTGAGCCAATAAATGAGATATTTCGGAACATTCCTGTGATACTGGCTAAAAAGTGCTCGGTTGAGGTAGCTCTACCCGTAGAAATAGGACCATCATTCAATCCGATAGCTAAGTTTTATGTAGGGGAGGTAGGGGGAAAAGCAAGAAGGTGGGGACCTGCCGAAGCGGCATTAGGTGGTTTTATATCGGGAATTATAACCTCGCTTTTGAAGTTTGTTTTAGCGATAAACTTTGACATAAATATTGAAAAACTTTTTGATATTGCTGTGAAGATTGATCTGCAGAATATTCTGGGTTTTGGAGGGCTAAACATTTCGCAGGCGCAGAACGAACTCCAGAACATATCATTACTTCAAGCCCAAATTATCTCGCAATTCATTTCTCTTGACCCTTATGATACAGTTGCTCTCTTTGGGTCTTTAGCTTACATAATTGACCAGTCACCTGACTTTCTCAAAATAAAAAGTGGAGCAGAACCTACGCTTGACGAAATAGCTCAAAATATATCTGATTCTTTTTCTTTTTTTGTCAAATTCTTTGAGTATTTCAGCAAGTACTCAGATGAAAATTCAATAGTAGCTTATAGGGATGTGGGTGGAGATGGACTTTCACCAGATGATATTGTTGAACTTAATATATACGATTACAACAGCTTGCAAAAAGGTCTTTACATAAAGGTTGGAAATGTGAGAGCAAAAGTAGATAAACTCATCACAAACATTCTCATAAGACCCTTCTTGTATAAGGAAACGAGAGAAAGAAATGTTGGTGTGTTTTCACAAATATCAAAAGCGTTTGACTTCAAAAACCCAGATATAAAAGAAAATGAAAGATGGATAAACCTAAAATACCTCCTATCTTTGATACCTCTTGTGTCTGTTCCAGATACCATGAGGATTAATCCTAAAAACTTTTTCGAAGGACTCAAAAAATCTCCTTCCGGTTTCAGGTCAATTCTTCCTATGTGGGCAGACCTGAACGGAGATGGAATACCTGAGTTCTTAGTAGAAGCTGAAGCAAAAGAAACATCTCAACCTTTCTGCTTCGCACCAGAAGACAGATTTGAAAAAAGATTTCTTATCAACCCATATGTTGAAGTGAGAGGAGCAGAAGATCAAAGCAAGTATATATCTATACTTTACTCAAGAGGTAAGATGACATCTGATTTCACATGTGATTTTATACCTCGTCTCGGAACAACTCAAAACTATGATGTCTCTATTTCGGCATATATAAATCTGAAAAAAATTGAACTTCAATTTGAGAAAAAAGAGTTAATTCTTACAGCTTTTAATTGCAGTGATTATCCTCAAAATTCCACTAAGTTATGCTATGAACAGGAAGGAAATGCTTTGAAACCATATTTTTATTTCATTTCAAGCAAAGTTTATGAGCTATGCTCGAACCTTGGAAAAGGGATTTTAAAGTGCGACCTTCAAAAAGTTTTCTCAAATGAAGAACTATACAGTATCTTTGAAAGAGAGATTATAAAAAGTTATATAGCTCCGCAGAAAATAAATGCGAACTTACAAGCTCTTAAAAAAGAGCAAGATATTTTGCTTTTGCAGAATTTCCGACAAAAATATCAGAACATACCAGAAAATGTTGAGGGGGACTCAATATATGTAGCGTGGATAGATAGTCCAGATATAAGGGACTACACCGTTGAAATTCTTCTACCTCAAACCGGTGAAAGTTATCCTTTGTTTTTTTCAGACAACAGCGCTTATGTTTCTGGAAGTGTAGTGGGAGTTTGGGGATGTTCCTCAGGTTTTGCGAGTTGCTCTCCGGGAAACTGTGAAAATTCAACTTGCCTTGTCAGATTAGGAAAATTTGCGGAAGTTCTTCCTGAAGGATATTCCTCTCTTTGCATAAGAGTAAAGGGCTCTACAAAGGAGGGCTCTGTATCATCAAATTATAATTGTTTTGAGTTCTCAAAAGATACGAGAGAACCAAAAGTGTTCTTTGAACTCTACTACAGGAATTTTCAGATGAGGAACGGATCAGAGGTAAAGCACGAGCTAAGAATAAAAAATCTCGGTACTGCTGAAAAATTTGTTTTAGATAACCCAGTAAATATATCAAGGGAGACAAATTTCTCAACCGACACCTGTCTTTTTAGTCCAAGAATAGTATTTGCAACTTTACCACTTCAATTTTCATCTGACGGAAAAATAATACCTTTTGGAAATCCAGAAGTTTATTTGAAGTCATCAGCTTTTTCAGATAGATTCTTTGAAGAGATAGCCGGGCTTGTTTTTGGTCAATCATCTCAAAGATATATGATAGAAAATATCTCTTTTGTGAGAACTTCGGGAAAATATAAGCTCTTTTCTGCTTTATACACTGAAAAGATCGATGAGAAAGATAAAGATATTCCAAGATTTTTGACTCTCTCTGAATTTCCTATGTGGTCAAAGCTCGTTTTAGGATGCTCTTCCATAATACCAAGATGCTTTTTCAACCACGATTCACCTCACTTCCCAGAATACATAATATCAGAAGGTATAAGGTATAGTACAAGAATAAAGATGGATTGTCAGTTCCCAAAAGGTGATTGGTCATACTACTATGTTTTGTTCAGGGATCCCACTTTCTTCGGGGCTGTTGAGGTGAATCTTGACCCACTCCCAAAATGCGAAGGAGACCCGTCAGGATGGATAACACCAGATAACTACACACTAAATAAGGTAACATCTGACCTGTTTTCAAGGATTGTTTCTCCCGTTGTTTCTGTTCTGGCAAACCTTATAGGTCTGGTTACCGGTCAGTATCAGTATATAAACACCGGAGACATCTGCCAATGAGATTCTTTTCAAAAAAATATAAGCAAATAAAGAGGAGAAGAAATTCAATTTTATGGTTATAAAACACTCCGAGCCATTTTTGAGCAAAGATGAAGTAAAATTCCTTTCAGAACTGATAAAGCGAGAGATATTATCAACCGGCAAAATAGTGAGGAAATTTGAGATGCGCCTTGCGAGGTTTCTCGGAGTGAAAGACGCAGTATGCACTTCCTCAGGTTCATCGGCTCTGTATCTTATTTTGAAATTTCTGCCGGAAATTTTTCCTGAACTGAAAAATGCGAAAAAGGTTTTGATTCCTTCTTTCACATGTCCGGCAATATCAAACGCTGTTTTTATGGCTGGATACAAACCTGTTTTTGCAGATATAAACCTTGATACATTCTCTCTCAGTTTGGAAGATGTTAAGAAAAAAATATCTTCTGATGTGCTGTGCGTTGTCTTCATTCACTCTTTCGGAATATGCTCAGATATTTCTGACTTTTTAGATTTGGGAGTTCCTGTAATAGAGGGTATAGCTCAAGCTTTTGGGGGCAAGGTTTCTTCTCAAAAGATGGTTGGCTCTCAGGGAGTGGCATCTTTCACATCTTTTTATGCAACGAAGGTTATAACAACAGCAGAAGGGGGAGCGGTCTTCTCAAACGAAAAGTCACTTGTAGAAAAAATCAGGGACTTTATTGACTACGATAAAAAAGATTATAACTACTACCAGTTCAGGTTCAACTTTAAAATGTCAGATATACAGGCAGGGCTCGGTTTGGCTCAGCTGAAAAAAATAAAAACAGTTCTGAAAAGAAGGAAAAAAATCGCATCGCTTTACTTTGAACTTTTGGAAGATGATGAAAGGAGAGGAAAGATAAAGCTTCCTCCAAAGAAAAATAACATATTTTTCAGGTTTCCTGTGATTTTGAACGATTTATCTAGTGATTTGGTTATTTTGAATCTGAAAAGAAAAAAGATATTTGCTGAAAAACTCATCTTCAAACCACTTCATTTTTTTTACGCAGAGGAGCAGAATTTACAGAATACGCAGACCGCATACGAAAAAGGCATCTCTCTACCAATTCACCCAAACCTCTCACACAAAAGCATAATGTTTGTATCAAAAGAGTTCAGAAAACAGATAAATTCAAGGTATTGAAAAATTTTTTGTGTCAGTTCAGAATGGGACTTGTGTTCCTCCGAAGGTCTGAGCTCTCTGAACAAGGGTGCCCAATGTTATGCTGAGAAATTGACTTATTCCTCTTATCTGGAACATAAGAGCGTTAGCTCTGCTCCATCTTTCATAAAGGAAAGCTCTGTATCGCTCAATCTCATCTGAAATATTGCTCAGCTCTTTATCTATTCCAGAAAGTTCGGTGTCAAATCTATCCTCTGTTGCTCCAATACTACCTTTTGATGAAAGAATATCTGCAAGTCCTGCTCTTAACCTTTCTGCAAATCCGGTGTAGAAATTCTTTTCGTTTTCATCTTTTTTGAGTATGCCGAGAAACTGAAGTAGGTTTTGATTTCCGCCCCATTTTGTCGGGTCAGTATCAACTCCCGAAAGCTGAATATAGTACTTTGTTTGTCCGTTGATGACTGCTTCTTTTACCTGAGCTATTTGGGTGGGATAAGCAGCAGTGTTTATCGCACTTGCTAAACTATCTAAATCTACTGATGATATATCTACTGTTACAGGTATGTTTCCTCCTCCTGAAAGCGGTATAATCAGAAAACCTGAAATATCATTTGTTGTGTCAAAGGTTGAGGAGTTGGAGTCAAGAGACTTTCTGAGAGGTTGGTCTCTGAAAAAGAAGGAATCAGTATTCAAAGTGGTTATATTGACTTTGTTTTTTATCAGGAAAGATGAAGAAGCAAGTCCGAGGTCTGAAAGAATAGTTCCTGAGACCTCAGCAAGTGAGGGCAGACCGCCAGCCAAATTCTCTATAACTAACTTGTATTGCCCCGATTCTCTTTTAATGTATGCTCTTGCTGTATCTGATGAGCTGTTTATTTTCAGAGCAATATCTCGCAAGGTATCCGACGGATTTATCACAACGCTTTTCCCGTTCACAAGTATCTCTCCTGAGAGACCAAGAGCGGTTGTATCTGAACCGAATCCACTGCTTACTACCTTTTGAGATACAATAGATGTCAGCGCTCTTACGGTGTTATCAAAGTCGGTTTGCAGAAGTTCCGAGAGTTTTGATGCGTCAAGAGAGAGTTTTCCCTCTCTATCTATTGAGAAACCCAATTTATCTATTGTAAAGGTTTTTACCGAGCCATCTGGTTGTCCCACTTCAACTATTCCTGAGAAAGCTCTTTTCATAGTTGATTCTACCGATAGCAAGACAAATTCTCCTGAAAGCGGACCCGCTTTGCCAGTTTTCTCGTCAAACTTTATTTGCCCATTTATGAAATCCATAACTTTGTTCCACGCATCTACGAGGTTTTTAAAGTAATTTACTATTTTGCTTATATCTCGTGAGACAGTCACGCGAATAATATCTGTTGAGGATTTGAGAGCGGTGAATGTTATTCCTGAAATTCCTGTCTCATCAGGCGTAAATGTGTTATCTGGGGATTGAAAAATTGTTCCATCAATTGAAATTTGAGCGTTTTGACCTGTTGAAATTGTGTTTTGAAAACCTTGTGCTAAAACTCCAAGTGTTTCAAGAACATGATCTGGATCTGAAATTGATGAGACACCTTCTATTTTCAGGCGATATACTCCGCCTTCTTGGACTACTGATGCGGCGGTTGGTCCTATCGCATCTCTTATCGCATCTCTTATATTTTCAAGAGTCATTGTGTTGAGGTCTATTGAAATTGGGGTACCGTTTATTGATATTGTACCTGATGGAGCTTCTCCGGGGTTAAGTCCAATTAATGAGCCGACTGCAACATCTTTTTTTGTGAAAACATCTGAAAGGTAAGTTGTGCCGGTCTGGTGTTTTCCTGAAAGGGCTCCGTTTGTGAACCCGAGAATTTGCAGGGCATTTGAATTTACATCAGCAAGTGTGATGAACTCTCTATCTGCTCCTGTTTTTGTTGCTGAAATAACTAATCTCACTCCTCCTCCTTCATTCACAAGGTATGCGGTAACACCTGCATTCAGTTCATTTATTTTATCTCTGAGCTGTTTTATTGTCCAATTCGGATCAAGGCGGAGAACTTTTGCATTTGCTGTATTTGAACCCTTTATTTCTATTATGTTTCCTGAGGAGATTCCTATACTACCTAATGTTATGTCTGCTGAAGTAAAGATACTTGAGCCGACTTTCCAGCTTTGAGCTGTTTGAATAACCCGAACATCAAAATTTGAGGGAACTGCTTCCGGTCCAGTACTTACAGATAGAATATTTGATGGATTTTCTGTTCCTGTCAGGTTAGACAAAGATGCGGAGAAAACTTTATAAGATACATAAGAAGATGCTATTTGAGCTGATGAGAGGAGGTCAAGGACATTTGTTTTTAGTGTTTGCAGTGCGTCTCTTTTCTCTTGAAGCAAGCTTTTTCTCTGATTTACTGGGTCTGTGAGTATTTTTTCTCTAAGTTTTACAAGGTTTTCAACTATTGTTGAGACATCAAATGATGAAAGTATGTTTGGCATGAAGATGTTGCCAAGTTCAGCCATTTGAATTTTACCTCCCTCCTTGGAAAAAATTTAATATTTAAATCGGAATTTTCAATAGGAAGTTTAGTTTTAAAACTATTATCAATTCCCTAATAAAAATCAAGGTATTGTGATTTTTATTTCAAGTGGTATTCCTATTATATCAAATTCGGGAGCACTTGAGCTCACTCCCACTGATTTTATCTTGATTGATGTTGTCTTTCCCGGAATCTGACCCTGCTCTTGTGAGCTAACTTCTGTGGATTGCCTTTCTTCTGGTTTTGTTTGAACTATACCTTTCCCAGCTTTATTTGCACAGGTTATGTTGAGAGCAAAAATCAAGGTCGCAAGAGCAAAAACACAAATCTGCCTTTTCACCTTCGTAAAAATCAACCCAAAAATAACCGGAACAGAAAACCATAAATAGAACAGCAGAAATAGGCGGGCGTTGTCTGGAGCTGAAAATTTAGGTGCGACCGCTGTGGTCGCAGGAACTAAATACCCAACAATCAAAATCTTCCTCTCATCTCTGTTTGATAAGCTCAGAGAAAGATTAGCTGATAAATTTCCTGATTCAAGCTTTGCGAGAAGCTCGTCTCCGGAGTCATATTTCCCGTTTCCGTTTGAATCAGAAAATATCTGTATTGATTCAAAAATAACAGGGTTATATTCAATGTAGATGGAATTTAAGGTGAAGTTGGCTCCGTTTGCCCTGATTGATATAGGAATCTCTACCTTTCCCTGAAATGCTGTGTATGATACCTGAGATGCTGAGAATAAAATTGCGGGTCTTTTTACACCGAAGCTGAAAGATTGGGGAAGAGAGATACCAGAAATCTTCGGCTCAACAGACATAACACTGCTTCTGGCATCAACCGATTCAAAATACAAAGTGTAATCTGCTGGAATACTGAAAGGATAAGCGGTCGCAGATAAAATTATATTTATTGACTCTCCACCTGGTATTATTGTGTCAAGCGGGACAAAAAACGCATCTGATGTTGATTTCAAAGAGTAAGAAAAAATCTTTACATCTCCAATCCTATCGTTGTTGTAATCTATGAAAAAGTCAACCGATGCATCTGGTATTCCGGAAAGTCGCATTTTCAAAGACCTCAACATTATGGACTCTCCCGAGACATTTGAAACTCTTATAATTCCTATATCTTTCCTTGTACCAAAAGGTATATTCTGAGTTATGCTTATTGTATAGAGAAAAAGTTCGGGTTCAGATGAAAGAGCTGTAACAGTTGCTGAAAAAGTGTCTGAGTCCCCGCCATTATCATAGACCGTTAAAGTTACGATATACTCGCCGGGGGTTTCAAATCTGTGAGTAATTCGTGTGTTGGTTGTTGAAATTTCTGTTCCATCTCCGAAGTTCCATCTGTAAGAGATTATTGAGCCATCAGGGTCAAAGGAAGAGCTTGCGTCAAATTCAACATCAAGCGGTGCAAGACCTTTTTTCGGGTTGTAATCAAACGAAGAACGCGGAGGGTCGTTCTTTGTGTTCTTCACATTTATTTTTATCTCGTCAGAAGATACTGCCCCTTTGCTGTCTCTTACAGAAAGATTGATGATTACTGTTTCCCTTGCCAGTCCCACAACATCGGGTGCTACAAAATATGCGGTTATTCCAGACGGATTGAAGATTTCTACTTTCGGACCTCCCACCTGCGACCAGAAGAATACTAAATTATCACCATTTGAGTCATAACTTAAAGAACCATCTAACACAACAATATCGCCTTCATTCACATCTATGGGTTCATCAAAAAGGTTTCCTGAAATATTCACTCTTGCAATAGCAACTGGTGGCTCATTTATAGAATCAACTACGGTAACAGATACCTCTGCTGTTGATCTTCCTCCGAATGAATCAGCAACAGTCACTTCAAAGGTCAGGATTTCGTTTTTGGTGACAGATGAAGGTGCGGAAAAGCTTGCGGTTGGTCCAGAGCTTGAAAGAGAAACAGTAATTCCCCTCACTTGCCTCCACGAGAAAGTGATCGGGTCTCCATCTGGGTCATAAGACGAAGAGGCGTTCAAGATCACCGTCACTCCCGAACCTTCAAGAACAGATGAGGGGCTCGCCGATACAGAGGCGACAGGAATATTATTTGATACAGAAACACTTACACTTGAAAGCGTTGGTCCAATAACTCTTACTCCTTTTGATGTTCCCGGCAGAACAGCAAGAACATCTGAAGGAGATATTTCAATGCGGAAATCTCTTCCTCGGGGTATCGGCTTTGCGAGGTCAACAGAAAAAATAATATACTCGGGATTGGGAGTTACGACGGGAATATTTACACCAAGTGTTGTTGTTCCATTGTCTGCAGAAAATTTTGATTTGCTCAAAAGGATGTCTGGTGATGATATAACTCCGTTCCCATCTTTATCCCACCAAGCATATATGTTTGAGATATGATTTGATTCATCCATAGAACCGAATGCTTTTACCGTTATGCTTTTTACTTCTGCCTCGCTCAGGTCATCACTTGCTGTAACTTTCATCTGAAAGATAACAACCTGAGTTACACCTGAAGCCGTGTTTATTGAAGACGAAGGAGAAAATTCACCTCTTGCAATAGAGAGATTTCCTTCTTGTTCTACGTAATATATGTCAAGTCCTAAAGTTTCGCTCTTTTTTTCTGAGAAAAATATTTTAGGTCCGCCGAAGAAAACGACCGAAGGATTTGTCTGGTCTCCCGGTAGATCGAGTTGCTGTGGTGTTCCCCACGATGTGCCATCATCTTTTGATACAGAGAAGAAAATATCTATATCAGATTTTGATGTAGGTTTATCTTGCCATACAAGAAGAAGGTTTCCTGATGGAGAGATTGTTATATCTGGTGATGATAGGTCAGGGATTCTCTGCGAGGCGTTGGATACGTTTTGAGTTCTCAGAGAGAAAGTATTTCCACCATCTTGCGAGGATGCGAACCTTATGTTCCCATTTATATCTGAAAAAGCAATAAAAACTTTGTTTCCTTTTACCGCTACTGATGGAGAATAACCTTCAAAGAGTTTTTTATTGGTTGTCCAGCTTGCTCCGAGGTCTGGCGATTTCACATAGCATATGAAAGACCTCCCATTGCTTTCTATACTCTGCCAGACGATATGTATTTCTGAACCAGAAATATATATATCTGGTTTTATTTGGTCTCCCTGAATTCCACATTGGTCTGATGTTGTTTTTCCGTTGATTCTTTCTGAGTTCTGCCAGGAGTTACCGATTTTTTTTCTCAGATAAATATCCCATGTTCTTGTTCGTGAGTTAGGGTCTATTTGGCTTGCATCAGCCCATACCACGTATATGTTTCCGTTGCTATCAACAGCTACCGAGGGGAAAGCTGTGGATACGAAAGAATCATCTGCCAACTCTTCTCCATTGTAAAAAAGGCATATATGCTTTTCTGGTTTTGAGCAGTTTGTATCTTCTGCAACTGCTACGATATTTCCTGACGGAGTGATCGCTACCGCTACTCTTGATTGATCTCCTGCCTTTGATACTAAAACTTTCTCTTCCGAAAACAGAGAGATTATCAGTGTTGCAATCAAAAGCATTTTTTGTTTTTTATTTTATTCGGCAAAAATACTTTTCGTTCAGTCCTTATACTTTATATTAATATCTTTTCGTAATAAGGGGTTTTATTTTTGACTGTGAGAGTACGGAAGAAAATTTTTATCAGATCAGGTTTCAGATTACAGATTTATGGTTATATAAACTCATAGCTTTTTCTATTCCTTCGCTTATCATCGTCATAATCGCTGAAAAAGCAAAATCTAAAATTTTATCAAGTTTTTCCAACTCTTCGGGAGAGAATTCTTCAAGGACAAACTCTGCAAGATTTTGATCTTTTCTTTTTTTACCTATGCCTAACTTCATTCTTATGTTATCTTTCCCAAGATTCTCTATGACAGATTGTACTCCTTTGTGTCCTCCCGCTCCACCGTTTTGAGCTATCTTTATTTTTCCAAAGGGTATAGTTATATCGTCGTATGCTATGATTAAATTTGCATTTTGCAAGTTGAAGTAATCTATGAATCTTCTTATCGGCTCACCAGATAAGTTCATAAATGTCTTACCTTTGAAAACATAAAGTTGTTGACCCGATATTTTTGTCTTGAAGAAAACACCAAAATCAATATCTTTGAATTTTTCTGAAAGCTTTTTTGCTATGAATTCGCCAAGAATGAAACCAAAGTTATGCCTTGTTTTCTCATATTTTTTTCCCCAGTTCCCAAGGCATGCGAGAACAAAATCTCTTTTCATCAACACTTCTAAAAATTACTATTTATGTTTCGCTTTATTCTTTGTTGTTTTTGATAAATTGCTTGTGCTTTGATTTTATTTTTCAAATGTAAGGACGCTTATTCTAACCCATCCGATGTTTTTTCCATCTGTTATTTTCACCCATTCGTTTTGCTTTTCAAGAACCAGAACCCTTGACCCACCTGCTATTTTTCCTGCTTGCCCTGCCTGTTCAGAAGGTCTATCTCTCAAAATTATACTTGTATATTTTGATGTGACTACTGCGTACTCTTCAAGAGGAGCAGGGGGAGTTTCTGGTGGAATACTTGTTATTACAGTAGGTTTTTTCTCCTCCTTCTTTATAATTCCTTCCTTTTCTTTTTCTTTCTCTTGAAGACCTTTTAATTTTTCTATATCTCCTACGAAGGTTATACCATTAACTATTGATTTGAGATTTGGGTATTTTTTGCCGAGGTGTGATGGTATTTTCAAGATGAAAATTTCTGCTGACATAAATCCTATCTCTGCGCTTCTTTCTATGTTGTGAGGAGCAAGAAGGAGAGGGAGGTTCATTCTCTTCATAACTTCTGATGAATCTCGTGCAAGTCCGTAAGTGAATATCTCATCTTCATTTTTTTTCACGAGCAGGTCATACTTTAAATTCATGCTATCTGAAAGATATTTCAAGCATGGCGAGTAGATAGCAAATTTTGGGAGCATATAGCTTGATATTGTTGTTTGAAGTGCAAAAAAATACTCATCAACTTCTGCGTAAAACTCAGAAAGCCTCTTTTCGTAAAATTCTGTTGAAAAATCCGGAGATAGTTTTCTTATGAAACCTGAAAGTATAGCTGCGACTCTTTTGATATACTCTCTATTGAATATAAAGCAGTTTGCGCCATTTTTTATGTCTATGTATTTTGATATATCAATGTGTCCTTCTCTTCCTTCAAGGATTTTTGGATTTCTGGCTGACCAGAGGGCCTGCTGAAGCCATCTTCTCTCAAATGTTCCTGTGTGAATAAATATATCTGCGCGGTTGAGCAACCTTATGTGAAAATCCCGAATCTGAAAGTTTATACCATCTTCTTGTGATTCATCTGCAAGATAGTATATTTCAACAGATGGGTCTGCAACCTGGGAAGCTATGTAATATAGGTCGTAGTTTGAGGTCACGACTACGACCGAAATCAGAAATGTTGCTAATAAATTCATAGCTAAAATTTAATCTGTTAAAGCATAATTTTCACAAATTTTAGCGTAGTTCAAACATCGCTTGCAAATAAAAAATGTTTTGCGGTAATGACGCCTCTGAAAAGTTTCCCGTCCACTGCAACCTTATTTTTGCGATTTCGTAAGCAAAGAATGTTGCAGATATAGATAGCTCAATTATCTGTGGCAAGTTTTGAGAACCACCTTCTTCAAATTCTCTGAGTCGTGGAATACCGAATATTTCTGGTCTCAATCCCACGGAAAAAAATCTTACAGGATTTACATTGAATTCAGAATATAATCCAGCTTCAACATCAAGTATTGTTGGGCTTTGTAATCTCCTCAAAATGTATCCGACACTCATTAAAAAGTATGGTTGAAAATTAAAAGATGCGTCTCCGCCAAAAAATTCCGAGAGGTTATCTGACGCTATCTGAGTACCCTTTGCGGAAAGTCGCTGAGATGCAAAATTTTTCCCAACCGCCCAGAACAAGCTGAAACCTCCTGATATATCCTCCTCACCGAAATAGTTTCTTATTGCAAGAAGATATGTCAGGTCAAAACTTCCTTTGCTTGCCCACGATTTTGTGCTTCCGTCAAAAATCTGCCCTACTATTTCAAATGTCCACGGAAGAGGAGGAAAAAGAGATATTTCAATTCCATCATCTAAAAATCCGTTCTGACCAAAAAAATATCTTACTGTAAATGGTCTTTCAACAAAATTTCTTGTCCAGAATTTCTGTGAATTAGCATTCCCGACCGCTCCGTAGAATCTTCCTAATGTGATTCTGAAAAATGGAAGACCGCGTGTTGAAACATAAACCTCTTTTACTCTGAAAAACTCTCTTCCTACCACCTGTGATGTCAGAAAATCTTGCATCTCACTATCTTTTTTCTCAATAGCATCTGTGAAGAAAGAGAGATTGATAGGTTGAATATCGAGTTCTCCTCTTGCAAACAAAAATCCTCTTCCACCGCTTGCTGAGAGTTCAAGATTTCTTATAGAAAACATGAACATGTTGTTCTTTCCTGTGAAAGCGCTGAAAAGTGAATTACCTCGCAAGCTTAACTCAATAGCGTAGATATGGTTTAACTTTGAAAAAGAGAGTATAAAGATTCCACTTATGAAGATTCTGAAAAAAAATCTCATGATTTTTTGGTACTTTTTCATGCTTGAAAGAATTTTAAAAATTTTCTAAATCGTAAAAATTGCGTTTTTTTGAATTTTTCAGTATTTATTTTTTGTATTTGTTCAGACAAGTTTTCTGTTGCAGATCTCTCTGAAATAACACGAAAGGCATATATTTTTTGATGTCGGGATTTTGGGTTCTCTCTTCCCGAGCCAGAAGTCAAGAGAACTTTTCAATTCATCTAAAATTCCGTCTCTTATATCTTTGTAGTAGAAGTTTTGAGAGAACTCTTTTAAGTTGTCTGCCACAACTTTTACTCTTATTTCAAGCAGTAGGTCTTTCAGGTTTTCTCCCGTCATTTTTTCAATGCAGAGAGCATATATTCCGAGTTGAAGTATATCTGATGAGAAAATTTCATAGGTTTTTCTCGTCTTCAGTTCAACGATTTTTCTTAGCTTATTCTCCGAAAAGATCATAAGGTCTGGTTCTCCAGATATCATAACTTTGAGATCTTGATTTTTTTCTTCCCATATAAAGCCAACTTTTGTTGTTAGTCCGATTGTTTCTCCCCTTGATATAATTTTTTCTAATTCATCTAAGCTTTCAAGTTCGTATGCAAAGTATTCTTCGTGAATTTTTGTTCCTAAAATCATCTCTTCTGTTTCTACTTTGCCGTGTTTTATCTCGAGGATTTTCCTCCACTCGCAAAAAAGAGATGACGATATATCAGAAACGAAGATTCTTGGTATTTTGTTTTTTATAGCAAAATTTGATATTTCTGAGAATCTTTCATATATGCGGTAAAGAATTGTCTTTTCATTTTTGCTCATTTTTTCTCATTTGGTTTTTCTGTTTTTGAGATTTTGAATAAACTTTTCAATATCGCTTATACCTCTTTTTCTTTTGAGAAGTTCTAAGAACTCATCTGAGATAGAGTACGGTTTTGGGACTCCTATTATATTTCCTTTGACAACCTGCCAGGAATATTTTACAGGTTTTTCTTCATAGCGACCGAACCTATCAATTGCTCTTATCTCAATTGTGTTTATTCCCTGTTTGGCTTCTGATATAACAAAAAGTTCGTCGCAAGGAAGCCATCCTGCTGAGTTGAGGTTGCACTCAAATTTTATACCTTCTTCTTCGTCTGCTGTGAAGATGAACTCTGCGTAGTTTGTATTTGTTATACTTGGCGGGGCGGAGAGAAGTATTGTGAGCGGTGGTTTAGCATCTACGGTAAAAGTGAGCTGAGCAGGAGGTTTTTCCATGTTTCCTGCTAAATCTTCGGAAAACGCTTCTATTTTATGTTTCCCATCTTCTATACTTGTCAGATAGAATTTAGAGCTTGAGCACTCGAACCAGAAACCATCATCAACTTTGCACAGAGTATATTTTACCGGCTCACTTGTAAGAAGTTCAAACATTGCCTCGGGAGCCGTGGCGATTTCAGAGAAACCTACTGGAACAATAGTTGTTTTTGGTGGATATGTATCTACGATGAAGCTGTAATCTAATATTTTTCTTCTGCAATTCCCGTCTTCAAAATATACTTCAAATTTTTTTTGTCCGTCTTCTCTAAACTCTACAAATATTCTTGAAGATATGGCGGGACAAGGAATTGAGTAATCTAATATTTTGCAAGAAAAAGTTATTCCTGGAGCGAAAACAAATTCCGCATAATTTTTGTTCCAGTATTTTTCTGGTTTTGTTATAAAGGTCGGTTGAAATCCAAAGTCGTAGCAAGTTGGTTTTTCAGGGTAAGCCAGTTCTGTCGCTGATTTTTCAAATACCTCCTTTTGTACTTCGCCCTTGTGAAGTACTATAACTTTGCTTTTCTCTTTTTCTTCTTGTGATTTTGATTTCTTCTCCGTAACTTTTTCTTCTGTTTTTATCTCCTTTTTTTCCTCCCGAGCAAATTTTTCAGTTTTTTTTTCAGGACACTTAGATATTGCGATACCTATGATTACACCTACGGCTACAGATAGGGTTAATTTTATTAGTTCTTGAAGCTTTTTTCTTCCTATGTTTCTCCTTTCGTTTTTTGCCTCGTTCATCAATAGCCCTCGCAAAATCTTCTGAAATCCGAAAAAATTTTGCGGTACTAAAAATAAATTAAATTTATTATATAAATTATATAAATTTTAAACTTATAATCCCTAAAAGATAGATTAAAAATTATGGCTTTATCAGATAAAGAATTCAATGATATTATAGAGAAGTTTTCAAAACTATGTAGAAAGAGCTTTTCAGAGACGCTCAGAGACCTATGCTCGGAAGCGGGAATTGAATTCAAACTGAACCTTTCAGGTCCTGAAAAAAAGGAGATTTTGAAGGTTCTGCTCAAAAAAGATGAATTCTCTAACTTAGTAGAAGACGATACAAAAAAGAAAATATTAGAATGGTTGGAATCAAAAAGAGGAGGAAGAAAGAAAAAGGAGTCGGACTGATTTTTTTTACCTTTTGAGCTTTCTTTCAAACCATTTTATAACTGGTGGGGGAACGAGCAGAGAAATATCCCCCCCAAGTTTTGCTATTTCTCTGACAAGAGAAGATGAAAAGTAAGATACTTGTTCCTCTGCCATTATGAAAATTGTCTCTATTGAATTATCAAGTTTTCTGTTGGTGAGAGCCATCTGGAACTCATACTCGAAGTCGGAAACAGTTCTCAATCCCCTTAATATGACCTTCGAGCCGACTTTTCTCATAAAATCAACGAGCAATCCTTCAAATTTCATCACCTCAACTCTTGGTTCATCTGAAAAAACCTCTTTTAGCATTTCAAATCTCTCTTCAAATGAGAAGAAAGTGTTCTTTTGTGTATCTTTTGCTACTGCTATTATGAGTTTTTCAAAAACTATAAGCGCTCGTTTTACAACACTTACATGCCCAAGCGTGATGGGATCGAAAGTTCCAGGGTATACCGCAACCTTTTCCGGCATAACAGAAAAGTTTATAATTCATCAAATAGATTTCTGAAAATCAATAACAGAAATTTTCAAATCTGTAAAATGAAAATTTATGAAGGCGGAGAAAAAAGCTTCTCCCGCAGGGGTGGGAGGACCGAAGGAAGTAGTCGCTCGTTTCAGGATAAGAATACCTGCACAGGAGGCAGCTCCTGCTCCACCGGTCGGTCCAGCTCTCGGTCAGAGAGGAGTAAATATAGCTGAATTCTGCAAAAGATTTAATGAAGCGTCAAAGGTTTTCCCAAAAGGTATTCCAATTACCGCTCACGTCACAGTATATAAAGATAGGTCTTTTGATTTTATACTTAAAACTCCTGTCACATCTGCCCTTATTTTGAAATACGCAAAATTAGAAAAAGGTTCTTCTGAACCAGGAAGAAAAATAGTTGGAAAAATAACAAGGAAAGATGTTGAAGAGATAGCGAAAATAAAACTCCCTGACCTGAAAGTCAATTCATTTGAATCTGCCTGCAGAATAGTAGAAGGAGCAGCAAAAAGTATGGGAATAGAAGTTGTTGATTGACTCTTTACGCTCCCTTAATCACTTCCCAAAAAATATAGATTTAAAAATCATATACGAGTTACGCATACAAAATAATTTATTGAATTATTGTATGTTAAGTGATACAATTGTCGCCCCGGCATCCCCTCTGATACCATCTCCTATACATATAATAAGATTATCAGGAAGTAAAGTTCTTGAAATACTTTATAAACTCACCCAAAAGGACTTCTCTTCAAAAGAACCAAGAAAATCCTATCTTGTCAGAATATATGGAGAAAACGGAGAGGAATTAGATGAGGGATTGGTTGTTTTCTTCAAGGCACCTCATTCATATACCGGAGAAGATATGGCAGAAATCTTCATTCACGGAAATCCTATTCTCACCGATTACATAGTGAAGCTATGTATAAGTTATGGAGCAAGGTACGCAAAAGAGGGGGAGTTTACAAAAAGAGCTTTTTTGAACGGTAAGATAACGCTTGAAAAATCAGAAGCAATAAACTCACTTATAAGAGCTTCTACTCTTGAAGGAGTTAGAAGGTCTTTTAGAGTACTGAAAGGTGAATTTGAGAAGCTTATGAGTGAATTGAGGGAGGAGATTTTAGATGTTGTCTCGCAGGTTGAGGCATCTATTGACTTTCCCGAAGATGTGGATTACGAGCTTACATACGAAGAAATTATGGGAAGGGTTTTTCAGCTCTATCAGAAGATCTACGGAATCATTTCTGAGTGGAAAAAGACGAAAACCCTTATTTATGGGGCAAAATGCGTCATAGTCGGTAAGCCAAATGTCGGAAAGTCAATGCTTTTCAACTCCATAATAGGATATTCAAGAGCAATCGTCTCTCCTATACCTGGCACAACTCGTGATTTTATAGATTCAGATATAGATATTGGGGGAGCGATAGTGAAAATTGTAGATACAGCAGGAGTGAGGAAGTCCTACGACCCTATAGAAAAAGAAGGCATTGAAAGAACTCTGCAAATTGTGGACTCCGCAGATATTCTGATATGTGTCTTTGACTCTTCTGAAAAAGAACCCCAGCAAGACGATGAGGAGATTTTAAAAATTATAAAAGCGGAGCAAGATAAAAAAGTGATAATTGCTATCAACAAAATAGATATAGGAGATGCTGATTTCTGGATTAATCTTTTGAGGAAAAAAATTGAAGAAATTTCAGAGAAAAATATTGATCAGAATCAGATCTCTATTATTCCTGTTTCTGCAAAAGAGAAAATCGGTATAGATGCTATAAAAGAGGAGATCTTGAAATTTTTCTTTCAGGGTGCCTCATATTCAGAAGGTGTTTCAGTGATAACATCAAGACAGAAAGCTATTGCTGAGGAAATTTTGCAAAATGTCCTTACTGCCAAGAACTTCATGATGCAATCTGATTATTTGGGAACTGCTTACTCATTGCGCAACGCTATAAAAAAGATAGATGAAATGCTTGGAAAAGAAAGCTCACAGGAAATCATTGACAGAATTTTTTCTACATTCTGCATAGGAAAATAAATATGTCTTCTCCCAAAGTTTTTTATTGCTGATATATTATCATCAAAAAAATCCGTTTTTTCTCAAGATCTTTAACCCTACGAGGAAAGAGAGAGCATGTATAAGGAAAGAAAGCATTGCGAAACTCAGAGGATTTAATGTATCTCTGAAGAATTTTGATATAAAAAAGAATACAGGGGTGCAGATTATTCCGAACTTAAAAATCTGAAAAGAGAACGGCAGACAAGTCACAGAAGATAATGAAAAAGATATATCAAATATTATCTCGTTTAATTCTTCTTTTCCTCCTTCTTCTATGAGTTCTGCAAGGTCTTTTATGAGTTTGCTTTTTCCCTTTTCGATAGATATTTCAGCTTCTTTGAATTTCAAAAGATTTTCTCCATCAAAAACAAAACCATCATACATTTTCATTTTCCCTGATTGAGAGTTTATTTTTTCTGCCACGAATAGCTTATCTTCCATTGTAAAAACGTACTTTCTAATT
>JAUQOU010000033.1 GCA_030550715.1 bacterium
GAGGAATTTATAGTTTGAGCTTTCATATACTCCCATGTATCCCCCACAAATTATGAGTGCGGAAAATTCTTCAAGGTTTTTAACTTTTTCTTCTTTCCATACATCAAAGTATTTATATTCTATCTTTTTTTGTTTGAGGTATTTTGCGATGTTTCCAAGATGTTCAAATTCAACATGTCGTATAGCAAGAACTTTCATAAAAATTAGTTTTACGAGATGTTTTCAGGTAATAAATTCTGCAATTTTTTCCGCTGCTCTTGTTGCTAACGCCATTATTGTTTCTTGTGGGTTTACTCCAATAGATGTAGGAACAACGCTACCATCACACACAAAAAGGTTATCTATGCCGTGAACCTTATGATTTTGATCAACGACGGAATTTCTGGGGTCAATTCCCATCCTGCAGGTGCCAAGTGGGTGGAATCCTACGATTATTTTGAAGTCGGTTGCAGATAAACTTTTGGTTTGTAAGCTTTCAAGTTCTGCGAAAGATTTTATATCATCTATTCCTCTTATTGGAGGAAAAACATATTTTGCTCCCGCATAAAGGAAGATTTTTGCCATAGTAATTATTCCTTTTTTCAGGAGTTCTATTTCTCTTTTTCCGAGCCAGTAGAATATTATTGGGTTATCTCCCAGTGCTTTTACCATTCCAGATGGTCTATCTTCAACTAAAACTCCGAACCAAGCTGTCTTTTCGTATTCAGACATGATTTTGGAGAACATGTCTCCTATATATGGTATTGCTACTGCTCCGGCATCGGGTTGAAGACCTGCGTGCAAGAATAATATCCCTTCTCTGTGGAGTGAGTCAATACAATAAGCTTGTGGTGCGTGCTTATGTGGGTCTATAATATCATTTTCAAAGAATGCTCCGACATTTAAAGATGGGTGGATTGTGAGGTTTTTACCGACCTGTCCGGAAGGGTTTATTTTGTTTTTCATAAGAACAACGGGTGTCATAATTGATCCACACGATATTATAACAACCTTTGAATTTATTTTTATTTTCTTGCCGTTGGAGTTCACGATAACGCCTTTGGCTTTACCATTCTCAATTATTATTCTTTCAAGTTTGGTTTTTTCAAGGAGTATAGCTCCTCTTTCAAGTGCTTTTGGTATGTAGCTTATGTTAGTAGATAATCTTGCATCTGTGGGACAGCCGAAATTACAGACGCCCTGAGCATCGCAGTCAGGAGCGTTTCTCTTCAGAGGGTAATGCCTGAACCCAAGAGGTTTGCACCCCCTACTTATAACTTCTTTGATCCCTCCGATTACTCTATCGCTTGCTTCCTGAACTCTGATGATATTCTCAACTTTTTCAAAGTATTTTTCCATGTTTTTCGGAGAAAGTTCGCGGAGACCTAATTCTTTTTCCCATCTTTCAAGTATCCATTCTGGTGTTCTCCAGCATGTTCCTGTATTTATTGCTGTTGAACCTCCGACTAATCTTCCCGATGGTATAACAAAAACCCCATTTCCAAAAGCTATCATGCGATGGATTGGGCTGTAAAATTTTCTGAACGCCTCTATTGCTTGTCCGTTGAAATGTTCTCTTGTGAAATACTTTCCTTCTTCAACTATTACTACTGCTATACCTTTATCGGTTAATTCTTTTGCTACCACTCCGCCACCGGCTCCGCTTCCCACAACTGCCGCTTCACACTCTATATCTTCCGAAAATTGGTCTGCTGTTTTCACCTGAATCATGTACCGCGGTTTCTGGTAGAACTTTGGAGCTTTATCCCATACACACCCGAAATTTTCATAAACATTTTTTTCGTAAAAGTGGGAGAACTTGATAATCGTCAGAATTATTTCTGCAATTGCTCTCCTTATGGTACCGCCTTTTTGCCACTTTTTCAGTATTTCTATTCGCTTATTGATTGGTTTTGAGGATATTTTTTCTGTTTCTTCAATAGTGAAAAGGAGGATTTTCAGAATTATTCCGAATGCTTTGTTTTGTTTTGCGAATTGCTCTATTCTTTCTACATCGTCTGAGTTGCCCTTCGGGAATTTCTTGCCTTCTGGTATTACAGCTTCAAGAATAGAAAATAGTGTATTTCTGTATTTCCCGAGCAAATCAGTTCACCCTTGGGTCTTTTGGTTTGAGAGGTCTGAAAACCTCTAATAGATCAAGATAGAGCACATCTCTTTTGATTTCTTCAATAAGCTTTTTCGCCCTTTCTTCAACTCTGTTCTCTTCAAGAAGCGAAAGCTTTGTGTTGAATTTCAGTGGATGTAAAAATACAGCCCAGTTCACAACTTCTTCAAACCTCATCGCGCTCGCAAACTGAACTATATCTCTTATTCTCGCCGGATCCTCTCCTATCTTCCTCAAAAACAAAACTGCTTTTTCTATTATCGCAGATTTCAGCCGCTCCTGCTCATCTTCCGGAGGAAGAATATCAGGAAGTATTTCAAACTTCACTTTATCGTAAGGTTCATCTTGAATTACCTCAACAAGTTTTACCCTGAATATGCCTTCTATCAGGACAGAGTATCCTTCTCTCATAGCTTCTGAGAAAGAGACGATTTTTCCCGCACAACCTATCGGGAAAAAATCCTGAGCTTTAAGCTCTCTTTCCCTTTGTCTGAAGAAAGATTGTTTTACTGAAAATATCCCTACAAATCCAGATGAAGATACGGTATCAAAAACCATTTTTTTATATTTCTCTTCTATGATCAGAATAGGTACTCTGACTCCGGGTAGCATTACTAAGTTTGATACGGGTAAAATAGGCATTATGTTCTCTTCTATCAGCTTTTTGTTTTTTTCCTTTTCCACCATAATTAATTTTAGTCATTTCCTTTTCTTTTTGATTTTTCTTGAGTTTTTATTCCTGGCATATTTTTGTGAACGGGAATATGAAGAACGGGTTCCATTCAACATAGTTTTCGTAAATCTCTCTTTCTATGAATCTCACCATATCTCTGAATGACTCAATCTCTCTTATTTTCAGCTTTATTTTCCAATTTGATACAGAAGTTCTGGGAGGGATTTTCAGTTTGCTATCTCTTACTGCTGATACTCCAAAGACCTTTAAGTTGAACTTTGAAGATAATCTGAAAGGCAGGTCTGTCATTTTTGATTTTTCTCCAAATATCTCAATATCTTTTGAGTTCGGAATTGGTCTATCTACTAAAAACACAAATATCTTATTCCTACTCCCAGATTTTATTTCTTCTACCATCTTTTTGAAAGATGTCAGAGGGTTGAGTCCGAATGACTTTCTGGTTCTACTGAAAAATATATTCTGAATTTTCGATTTGAGGTTTTCTACAAGGACAAAAATTTCAGCTCCTTTTTCGGTAAATAATATAGATGCTGATTCAGGTATTCCAAGGTGAGCAGATACGCAGATAACACCTTTATTTCTGATCTGATATAGTAAATTTTTTTCTTCTTTCTCATCAGTAATTATTTCTGCTCCGTACTTCATAAGTGGTTTAAATGTTATAAGTTGAACGAGATATAGTGTGTGGAAGAAAAAAACCGAATCAATTTCTTCTTCGGTAACTTCTCTTTTCAAGATTACCTCTAAGTTTTTCTTTGCGAGGATATATCTTGGTATTTTTTGGAATTTGGATTTTTTCTCTATTTTTGAGAGAGCAAAAGCTATTAGATCAAAAGGGAAGAAAATCTTCTCATTTTTTGATTTCACTTTCTTGTTGTGTTGTTTTACATTTTCATTTTTCCAAAGTCCTCTTCTGATATTATTTCAAGCAGTGCCTCTCCCTTTTGTTCAGCTATTGCTGTTGGAATTCCTTTCAGGAAGTCAGAGCTTCTTGTTTTATCAAATACGAGTTCATCTACATATATTTCACTTCCAAGTCTGAGGGCTATGGCTATTGCATCAGATGGTCTTGAATCTATTTGATATTCTTTCCCGTTGAGTTCAACATACATTGTTGCATAGTAAGTTGAGTGTTTCAGATCCGATACCTCTATCTTTTTGAGTTTTATTCCAAGAGTTGAGAAGATGTTTTTTATGAGGTCGTGAGTAAGAGGTCTTTCAAATTTTATGTTTTCAAGTTCCATCATTATTGCGTTTGCTTCGTTAATACCTATCCATATGGGTAAAAATCTGTTTCCGTTTTCTTCTTTGAGTATAACTGCTGGGCTTTGTGTGATGCTATCTACTATCACAGTTGCTACTACCATTTTTATTTTGTTTGACTTTATTTCTGGTTCCTTTTTGCTTTCGTTATCTTTTTTGCTTCCCATAACCTCAACTACCTCCCTTTTTCATTATATTTTAAGGAAAAGTTTTGAGTTTTAGTATTTTTAGTTTGTTTTTACTTTGATTTCAAGTTTTTACAATTTAATGTTATGGATATCAATGATGTGAAAATGAATCTCTTTTTTGACCTTTATGAGCTCACTATGATGCAAAGCTACTTTTTTGAGGGAGAAAATAAAATAGCTGTTTTTGATTTTTTTGTCAGATATAGAAAATGGGTTCCTCGCAGATATTTTGTTTTTGCTGGACTTGAGTTTCTGATTGATTTTGTTCAAAACCTTCGTTTTTCTGATGAAGAAATTGAATATCTCAAATCTCTTGGACTTTTCAGAAAGGAATTTTTAGATTATCTGAGGGATTTCAGATTTGAGGGTGAGATATGGTCGTTAGAAGAGGGCAGGATATTTTTCCCATACGAGCCGGTGATAGAAGTGGTTGCACCTCTTCCGCAGGCACAGATAATTGAGACCGCTATAATAAATCTCGTTCAGTTTTCTATTCTTTCCGCTACAAAGGCGGCGAGGATTTTTTCTGTTGCGGGGGACAAAATGCTTATAGATTTCGGAGCCCGTCGCGCTCACTCACCTCAATCTGCTGAAATCTCAGCAAGATCTGCTTATATCTGCGGTTTTATGGGAACATCTCTCCTTTCCGCAGGAAAAAAATACGGTATACCCGTCTACGGAACAATGGCTCACTCCTATATCATGATATACGATGATGAAAAAGAAGCGTTTGAAAAGTTCACAAAACTATATAACGGAACCGTCCTACTTGTAGATACCTACGACACTAAAAAAGGAGTTAAAAACGCAATTGAAGTCATAACCAAACTCAAAGAGAAAGGGATAAAAGTGAGAGGGATCAGAATAGATAGCGGAGATTTAGCCGAATTATCTATGTGGGCAAGAGATGAATTAGATAAGGCGGGACTTCATGATGTCTTCATATTTTTATCGGGAGGGCTTAACGAGTACAAGATAAAAGAGCTGTTAGATAAGAATGTAAAGGTAGATGGTTTTGGGGTCGGAACAGACCTTACTGTGTCCTCTGACCTGCCATATCTTGACTGTGCATATAAGCTCGTTGAATATGAAGGAAAACCAAGAATGAAACTCTCTGCGGGGAAGAAAACTTTTCCGGGGAGAAAGAATTTCAAGAGATTATATAAGGAAGATAAAATGGTAGCTGATTATGTTTATCCTTTCGGCAAAGATGAGAGTTTCCCAAAGAATGTTGAATTTGATTCCTCTGAGATAATGTTGAAAAAAGTTTTTGGGCAGAACCCATCTTTTGTTATTCCAAAAGATGAGAGAGAAAAAAAACAGTATATCATAGGTTGTAGGGATAGGTTTATGAGAGATTTTGCGTCCCTTCCAGATTATCTCAAATCGCTCGATCCTCCCACAGAAGACAATAATTATCCTGTCATATTTTCAGAAGAAATAAATCAAATTATGCATTATTTTGAGAAGAAGTATTCATAGTTTTCCATTTTCATATTTTTGTTTTTTCATTTTCCTCTGTGCTTTTTCATCTTTTTCTCTTTCAAATTTCTCAAATGCGCTTATTCCTATTGATATTGCGTCAATTACATGATGGGAGACATCTTTGGGAATTTTTTTTATTTTTCTTAATACACTCTTTCGCATTTCTTCTTTATCTGCTATGTGGTTTCCGGAAATCCTGCTCTTGATGTATAGTGGAGAAAGAACTACTGTTTTTGCTTTTTTTCTTCTTGCTATTTCTATGCACATTCCTGAGACGAGACCAAGTTTCAAAGCTGCTGATGGGTCTTTCCATACGAATGCCGATTCAATACCGCAAAGAGATGGGGAGAATTTTCTGAATATCCTTTCAAGTTCTTTACCTATCTCCCACATTCTCTCGGGTGTGTTCCCGTTCTCACTTTCGGTCTTTATAACTCCAAAAGATAAAACTTTTATTTTTTTGGGTTTTTTTATTGATAGAACTGCCCATCCGAGTTCCCTCAATCCGGGGTCTATACCTATAACTACCATCATTTAAAATTTTAAAATTTTTACTGTTTTTTGATTTTTGCTTTTCTGTGAGTAATCTTTTAATCTGTATGAGCACATTAAAAGATATTTTCAAATCAAGGTTAAAGGAGTTCGGTTATATTCTGATATTTTCTTTTTTATATTCGCTTGCGGTGTTTGGTGTCTTTATGTTTGCAAGTAGATTTGACGACCCGCACCAGAAGGGCTTTTTCGCTCTATTCCCAGTCGCATCTATTATTGTGATTTTTTACATCTGGTTTATCTTCAACTATATAAAGAACAAAAACAAAGTGAAATAATTTTCAAATTACCTTTCCGAACTCTCTTTATGATTTTCTTCAATGAATTTTTTCAAAGAAATTACAGGTATAAGAGAAGAAGATGAGACAACCCCGAGTTCAATATATGGGTTTGAAGAGAAAATTTTTCCCGCAATAGGAATGTTTCTTACATACTCGCACATAACAAGAATAAGTAAGGTTTTATCTTTTTCACTTTCGTAAACCTGCCATATTCTCCACGAACCTTTGTTTTCTCCTTCTTTTACGAATGAAATAATTTTCTGGTCTTCAATTCTGCTTACTGCGATGTATCTTACCGTGGGTCTGATCACAGAAATTATATTGATTTCAACCTCAAATTCTATCTCATATATGTCTTCTGAAAGTTTTCTGAGAACTTTTACTTTTTTCAAGCTTGGTATTGCTCCTTGCAGTTTTTCGGGTTCTAAAAGCACTTTCCAAACTTTGTTTTTATCTGCCTTTACCTGAACAGCTGATACAGAAAGGTATGCCTTTTTGCCTTCTAAATCTGTGCAACTTCTCAGTAAAGTGACCGTATCTTTTTCTGATAATTTCATGAGTGCTGGTATATCTATTTTTGGACTCTTTATTCTTTCAAAGTAGGAGTTGAGATTTTCAATTTCTGAAAATGAAACCATCAAGTAAGGCATTAGCAGGAAAATATGTTTCATATTTTATATGTATTTATTTGCTTCTCTTTATTCTTTTTTTCAGTAATAAAAGGAGAAAAAAATAATTTTGCCTTTCAACTCATTACTTTATATTATCTTGTGTTGAGGTTTTTCACAGCTGGTGAGTCGCACGGGAGAGGAATATTTGTTATAGTAGATGGTTTTCCCGCAGGGGTAAGGGTGGATTTAGATTACATAAATCATCTTTTGAGGTTGAGACAGGGTGGATATGGGAGAGGGGGCAGACAGAAAATAGAGCAAGACGAAGCCGATATACTTTCTGGTATTAGAAATGGGGTTACGATGGGTTCTCCGATTCTTATTGCGGTCTGGAATAGGGATGTGAGGGATATGAAAGCAAGTTATGTTCCAAGACCGGGACATAGCGACCTCGCCGGAGCTTTCAAATACGGAATAAAAGACACAAGGTTTATATCTGAGAGAGCATCTGCAAGGGAAACAGCGGGTAGGGTTGCTGCTGGTGCACTATGTGAATTACTTCTCAAAAACTTCGGAATAGAATTCATCTCTTTCGTCGTTGAAATAGGAGGCGTGAGAGCAAACGTACCAGAAAAATTTGACTACGATGAAATGAGAAGAAAAATAGAACAATCTGAACTTTATACTCCTGACGAAGAAGCCGAGAAGAAAATGAAAGAGATGATAGATTTGGCAAGGAGAAAAAAAGATACACTTGGAGGAATTTTTGAGGTGAGGGTTAAGGGTGTTCCACCGGGTTTGGGTTCTCATTCTCAATGGGATAGGAAATTAGATGGGAAGATAGCGCAGGCGTTGATGAGCATTCAGGCGATAAAGGGGGTTGAAATCGGTTTGGGATTTGAATCCGCCCGAAGGTTTGGCTCGCAGGTTCACGACGAGATATTAATAGAAAACGGAAAGATAAAAAGAGCATCTAACAGAGCAGGTGGTATAGAAGGGGGTATGAGCAACGGTTGTGAAATAGTTGTCAGAGCAGCTATGAAACCGATTTCTACTCTTTACTCTCCCTTGCGTTCTGTTAATTTGAAGGATATGAGGGAAGAGCCGGCTCTTGTTGATAGGTCAGATATATGTGCCGTTCCTGCTGCATCTGTTGTCGGTAGGTCTGCTGTTGCTGTTGAGATAGCAAAGGCGTTTTTAGAAAAATTCGGGGGAGATTCTCTTAACGAGATAAAATCAAACTACGAATCTTTTTTGAGACAGATAGAAGATCCATCTTTGTGGCTCGAATAAATATCACTTTCTGTCTGACACGGTCTTTTGTTGCTCTGGATTTTTTGATGATTCAATTGACTTGATTATAAGTGATTCAAGTTCATTTGAGAAAAATTCAATCCTTGCGGAAATTCTTTTTACTTTGTTCTGGAAGAAGTTATAGGCGATGACAGCTGGTATTGCTGCGAGGAGCCCCATTGCTGTTGTGAAGAGGGCTTCTGATATTCCCGGAGCTACAACTTCAAGTCCGACTTTACCTAACTTTCCTATCTGATGAAACGAGTGCATTATTCCCCATACTGTCCCGAAAAGTCCTATAAAAGGTGCAGAAGAGGCAATAGTTGCGTATATGAACTGAAACTTTGAAATTTCGTTGATGATATTTTTTGCCTCTTGTTCTATTATTCTTGAAATTCTCTCTTTGAAGATTTCTTTTTTTGATGATATAGCTGCTGCGACTTCCTGAGTCATTTTAGCTAATGGAGAAGGCAAAAATGAGTCGTATTTTGAGTAAGAGCGGAGAAAATCTTTTGTTTCTGAACTCAGGAAAAAATCAATAAACTCTGCGTCTTTATCTTCAATTTTCTTGAAGTTTATCAGGTTGTAGATTATCAAAGCCCATGATATTATAGAAGATGATATCAGAATAAAAACCACGATTTTTACTATAAGTGTTGCTTTCATTATGCCTTCAAGTATCATTGAAATGAATTTTAAATTTTCTTCTTACTTTTTGATAATTGAAAAATCTATTTTGCGTGAATAACAATTTGAATAATGCATTCCGAAGTTCATTCTGAGGATTTTGATGAAACGGAGGTGAAAGAGAGGAAAGATATTTTTCTTCCCGTTTTTCACTCTGCTATCTTGATTTTCACTTCAATTTTGGGTATAGGTTTTATAATTCCTTTTCTTGCTGATTTTTCAAAGAGGATAGGTGGAGAGAAGTTTGTTGGTTTGATTTACTCTGGATTTGCGTTTGCGAGGATGTTCGCTGTTCCTTTATCTTCTATCATGTCAGATAAGTATGGGAGAAAACCGTTTATTGCGGTAGGTCTTGTGTTATATTCAATCACTTCTTTTTTATATTCTCATGCTAACAACTTTTTATCTTTGTTTTTGGTGAGGGTGGTTCATGGTGTTGCGTCTTCTATGATTTTGCCTGTGGCTTTTGCTTACGCATTAGATAATGTGCCAAAGGGTAATGAGGGTAAGGTTGCTGCAATTTTGGGTGGCTCTCTCCTGCTTGGATTTGGAGTAGGTCCTGTTGTTGGAGGTTTTATCGGAAAGTTCTTTGGAGAGTTTGTCGCTTTCTATTCTATGGGAGTTATGGGACTTGTTGCCCTTTTTATATCTCTGATATTTTTAAAAGATAAAGATAGGGAGGTTGTAGATGGTCATAAAAGAGATGTCTTGAGTGAGATAAAGGATATTTTGAGGTCGCGTGTTTTTCTTATGGCTTTTTTGATCTGGTTTTTTGTGATCTGGCAGAGGGGTGTTGTAATTTCTTACTCTCCTTTACTTCTTGAAAATTTCGGGTTTGATAAGTTTGATGTTGGATTGGCGATAACTCTTTATGCTGTGTTATCTTCTGTTCTGCAGTACTCTTTCGCTCGTTTTGTGGATTCAGTAAAAGATAAGTTTTCTTTTGCTTTGCTCTTTGCTTTTTTATCTTCTATCCCAATTCTTCTCCTCTCTTTTGAATTTAGATCAAAGATTTTTTTCTTTTTGATATTTTTGTTTTCTGGCTCATTTTCTGCTCTTTCTTATCCGTTTTTGATGGCTGAGGTTGGAAGTGAAGCAAAAGAGAAAGAGAGAATAGGTGGAACAATAGGTTTTATGGATTGGGCTTTTTCTCTTGGAAATATAGTTGGACCGACTTTTATGGGTTTGATTTCAGCAAAATTTGGTGTATCTGGTATATTTTTTGTCCTCGGTATATTTCACTCACTTATTTTTCTTATGCTTCTTATTTTGAAGAACGCTATTTTAAGGAAAAGGAATTAAGTTATTTCAATATCTTCTCTTGCCCAATTTATGTAGTATTCAAGTTGCGTAGAAGCAAAATTTATACCAAGTTTTAGAATTAGAGAGCGACTTATGAGTGTTTTCATAAAATAACTGTTGTGTGTACCATTTCTTCATTTTCTCTCAGCCCTTTAATAATTATTGTAATCTTATGCGAGGCACAAAGATCATATTGAAAAATAACTTATTTTCAAGCTTTGATTTTTTGAAAAACTTAAATTCAATCTTTTCTGGAAGATTTAAATCTTGAAGAAAGAAACAGAAGTTTTAAGCTCTTCTCCAAGTTTTTTCATCTCTTGCGCTAATTCTGAAAGTTTTTCTGCCAAGTCCTTTAAATCGTGAGCCAGCTGAACTACGGATTGCAAATTTCTTGAAATCTCTCCTGCGGTTTTTGCTTGTTCCTCAAAAGCGGAAGCAACAGAAAGAGCATTATCTTTATTCCGACTCGCATTCTCTTGTATTGCTGCCATCTCCGAAGACAAATCCAGAACACTTCTATTAATTTCCTCAAAATTTTTCCCGACTTCCAGCATGTACTTTTTGATTTCATTATAAGTTGAGAGAATTGAATTAGCGAGGGAGTCAATTTTTTTTAACTCTTCTGATGTTCTCTCCGCAAGCTTTTTGACCTCACTTGCAACAACCTGAAAACCTTTACCTTCTTCACCGGCTCTTGCTGCTTCTATTGATGCGTTCAAAGAAAGAAGATGTGTCTGATCTGCTATGTCTGATATAATATCTGCCACTCTCTTTATTCCTTCTATATTCTCCTCAAAATACCTAAAACTTTCAATAAGACCTTTTAATCTCCTTGAAAAATCAGTTATACGCTCTGCTATCTTTACTGATTCAGATTTTATTCTGGAAGATATTGTAAAAACTTCCTCTGCATTTTTTGATATACTCTGAACCCTTCCTAACATTTCATTTATAACCGCTGTGAATTCTTCTACTGCATTTGATATAGATGAAAGATTAGAAAAAACTTCATTCACGGAGCGGGAGATTTGGAGCGAAGAAGAAGCAAGGTTTTGGGAGCCATCAAAAACTTTCTTTGATGTTTCAGAGACAATAGCTATGGCATCTTTTATCTTTTTTATAACATCGTTCAAGGTTTGAGATATTTCTCTGAATTCATCGGAACCTTTTACCTCAAAACCTTCTAGTTTCCCTTCCCCCAAGTTACCTACCGATTTTTTCACATGCTCAAGATTTTTGATTGCTGAACTGATTATGAAATTCGCCACAATCAAAGATACGAGAAACAATCCCAAAATTACCAGAAAATTCAAAGCGAAACTTGTAAAAATTTTTTTGTTGATTTTATTTAAATCAAAAGCAAAGCCCAATACTCCTAAAACTTCAGAACCATCTGACGAGAATATTGGACTTAACGCTAATAAATACCCTTTATAAGACGATGTATGGTATTTTATATTCGCAGGAACTGAAGGGAGTTGAAGTGAAGGTGCGCTATCGGGATAACGGGCAAATTCTTTTCCATCTTTATCAAAAACGACGGCAAAAGAGAAATATTCAATTTGTGAAGCTTGGTTTGTGAGCACATCTAAAACTCCGTCTTTTGATTCAAACTGCATAGGGGAAGATAAAGAAAGAGAAATAATATATGTTGAATTTTGTGTCAAATTATAAAAATTTTTCTTTTCTTTCAGATAAGATGAAATAGAGGTGATAATGAAAATAACAGATGGAGTTAAAGCGACTAAAAGATATATTTTGGTTTTGAAACTCATCTGCTTTAAGCTCTATTCCGGTTTATAGTGTGAGAAAAAAGCGCCGTCCCAATCTTTTGCTCCTTTATAGTGGCAGTTTGCGCAGTCCTTATCTGGATTTTTTACGATTCTTTCGCCATTCGGTTTGAACGCTTCCCATCCCCAACCCCCTGTCTGCCCATACTCCTTTTTCTTATGCATGACAATAAAAAGACGAGGTTTTTTCCCTTCTTTATCTTCATAGTTCACAAGAACTATATATGACCCTTCGGGAAAAGGTGGGGGCGTCTTTCCGGCTTTATAATCTGCTATATATTTTTTAAAGTGCTCGTAAGCTATGTTATTGAGATATGTTCTGTGAAGACCTGGGATTATTCCCATAAGCGGATTTCCTTTTCCTATTTCCCCTTCTTCTACTTTGATGAGGGATTCGTAGTTTTCTGGAAAGGGGACCTTTGCTTCCTGCGACCAAGAAACCAATTATTAAGCTTTTTCTTCTTTTGCTTTTTCTTCTTTTTTCTTTGCTCTTTCTTCTCTTATTTCTTGCGCTGACTTTATAAATTTTTCTCCTCTGTAATATCCGCATTCTGAACAAACTCTGTGCGGTAGCTTAAGACCCCCGCAGTTGGGACATCTTTCAAGGTTTGGCAAAGATATAGTAAGATGAGCCCTTGTTCTTCTTGCTCTCATCCTGCTCCTTTTTGATTTCGGAACTCCCATAATCTCTACCTCCTTTTTATTTCCTAAAAGTAAGAAAGTAAGTTTGCTCTACTTTGAAGATTATAAAATCAGGAAAATGTTTCCTTTCTGCTTTTGAGAAATCTGAAAATTTTATATTAACTTTTCTTTGATGGAGCGTGATAACAAAAACGATACCGAAGAAGGAAAGAAAAAGTTAATTGATATGGGAATTGAAGAAGAAGAAATTGATTTTTACGAGATGAGTTTCAGGAGCGAAGGTGAGCCAATTGTAGCTGATAGAGTAAAGGTGGCAAAGATAGGAACGATTTTTTTCATAATTGCAGAACTCATGTATTTTGGTGGTTTGATAAGCACTTTTTTTGTTATGAGAAGTCAGTATGAGGTTTGGCCTCCGCCTGGGCAACCATCATATCCTGTGTTGCAGACCTTTTTCAACTCCCTTTTCTTGTTTGCAAGCGGAATACTTATTTATATTTTTGATAAAAAGAGAAATTTCACTTTTCTTTTACTCACTATTTTGTCTGGTGCTGTTTTTCTTTTGCTTCAGGGGAGAGAATGGGTTCAGCTCGTTAGATTTGGGCTTACAATGACATCAAGTTCTTACGGCTCAATTTTTTATCTTATAGTTGGTTCTCATGCGGTTCACGCTTTTGGTGGCTTGATATGGCTCATCATAGCTTTTCTCATAAGTAGGAAGAAAAGCTCATTATCAACTCCCTCAATTGAAAGTGCCTCTCTTTTCTGGAAGTTTGTTGTACTGATATGGCCGGTGATATATGTTTCTTTATTTTTGAGCTGATTTTTTCAATTTTGTGAAATTCTCTCTGGATTTTCATACTCTTTTTATATATATTTCATAGTGATTTTTTCTTTTTGGCGACGTAGCCAAGCGGTCTAAGGCAGGGGACTGCAAATCCCTCATTCCCGGGTTCAAATCCCGGCGTCGCCTCCAAAATCTATGCTCGAAAAAGCAAAAACACTCATCAAAGATCTGGAAAGAATCAAAGCAGAAATAGAACAGATAGACCTTAAACTTTCCTCTGAATTTGACCAATCACTCCTTGAAAAAAGAGGTAAGCTTGAAGAAAAATTAGAGAAGCTTGAAAAACTGAAAGAAATTATAAAAGAACTTGAAGATGTTGAAGAAGTTATAAAAACCGAATCAGACCCAGAACTTGTCTCTCTTGCTATTGATGAGAAGAAAAATTTAGAAAAGGAGCTATCAAAGCTGATTGAGGAGTTTGAGCAAGTTAGTTCGAAAAACTCCTGCATAGTTGAGATAAGAGCAGGGGTAGGAGGAGAAGAAGCAGCTTTGTTTGCTGCGGACCTTTTCAGGATGTACTCAAAATTTGCAGATAAAAAGGGCTGGAAGATAAAAATGATATATGAGAGAAGAACAGATCTTGGCGGGATAAAGGAGATGGCTTTTATAATGGAAGGAAAAGGGGTTTGGGATTTTATGAAGAACGAGGCAGGAGTCCATAGAGTTCAGAGAGTTCCGATAACCGAAGCGTCTGGTAGGATTCATACTTCAACTGCAACTGTTGCTGTGCTTGAAGAGCCAGAAGATATTCAGATAAATATCTTTCCGCAAGATATAATAATAGAGACATTCAGAGCTTCGGGTCCGGGGGGGCAACATGTGAATAAGACCGACTCTGCTGTGAGAATAAAGCATATTCCAACAGGAATAGTTGTCACATGTCAGGAGGAGCGATCACAGCATATGAACAAGGAAAAAGCTCTTCGTCTCCTTAAAGCCAAGCTCTTCCAGCTTGAAAAAGAGAAGCAAGAAAGAAAAATTTTGGAGGAGAGGAAACAGCAGATAGGTTCTGCTGAAAGGTCAGAAAAAGTCAGGACATATAACTTTATGCAGAACAGGGTCACTGACCACCGGCTTGGGATTACAATTTACCGGCTTGATGATATTCTTGATGGCAACCTTGACCTTCTTGTTTCTTCTGCTGTTTAAATTCCTCTTTGGCATATTAAAACTTGCAAGAAGAGTTTAAGACCTTCTGAAAGGGCTTGTGGGTTTAAATTCCTCTTTGGCATATTAAAACAAGCTTTATTGTGTAAAATATGCAAAGAAACAAAGAGTTTAAATTCCTCTTTGGCATATTAAAACAGATATAAAAGCATAAAGAAGGATAATCAGTAAGGGAGTTTAAATTCCTCTTTGGCATATTAAAACCGCAAAAAAACCCTAATAAAATCAAGGTTTCCGGCTCAATCTTTTCAAAAAATTGCGTCAAAGTTCCAGCAATTATTTTAATCATTTTTTTCAAAAAGTCAAGCAAAACGAAAAACCTTGGGTTAAATTAAAAAAATGCTCGTTTACGGCAAGCAAGTAGCAAAAGAAATCGCAAAAGCTAAAATAAAACCAAAAAGAATATGGGTCAAAAAAAACCTTTATGAATTCGCAAAAAGACACTTCCCAAACTCTGAAATCAGAATAGTACACCCAAACGTAATATCGAAACTATCAGGATCTGAAGACCATCAAGGAATAGCAATACTCGTAGATATAAAATACAAGACGCTCAAAGATTTCTTCTCAACAAAAAAGATAAAAAACTTCGTTGTCTTTTTAGATGGAGTTCAAGATGTTGGGAACATCGGAAACATAATAAGAATTACAGAGTTTTTCGGCGGAGATGCGGTCATAATATCATCTGAAAAGAGCCCCGATATAACCCCAGCGATGATAAAATCATCTTCTGGCTCGTTCTTCCACATAGATGTCATAAAAGAAAAGAGAAAATCGGTTCTGGGAGAACTCAAAAAGATGACAAAAATATACTGCTTTGATGTCAGAGGTGAAAGAGACATTTTCACCACAAAATTTGAATTCCCCGCTACTTTGTGCTTCGGCTCCGAAGATGAAGGAGTATCTTCTGAAACCCTTGAATTTTCAGACGAAGTTATAAAAATTCCAGGATTCGGTAAAACAGAATCTCTAAATGTCGCATCTTCTGTCGCTATTGCTGTATCATTCGCTATTTTTTCTCACCATTATAATCAAGGAAACCTCTCTTTGTCTTCATACCCAAAAATCCAACCTTCACAAGGTTTCTCAGAGAAATGGGAGGATTAAATTTTTTGTCTTTGAACGCTTCATAAAGTGTCTCACCCATGGCTGAAACAACATCAAGTCCTATGAAATCGGCAAGCTCTATTGGTCCCATCGGATGCCCCAACCCGAGCATTGCTACCTTTTTCAGTACTTCTGCATCTACTCCGCTTTCCAGCATCTCTATGGCATGGTTCAGAAAAGGGACAAGAAGATGATTTACAATAAAGCCAGGATAATCTTTAATAACTATCGGAACTTTCCCGAGCTTTTGTGAAAGTTCTACGACCCTTTCGGTTGTTTCTTTTGAAGTCCTTACACCCTCTATAACCTCAACAAGTTTCATTATGTGAGCTGGATTGAAAAAGTGCATGCCTATAACTCTGTCTGGATACCTGCAAGCAGTGGATATTTCACTTATGGACTTTGTTGAAGTATTTGTAGCAAGAATTATTGAAGGTCTGCAAACTCTGTCTAACCTTTCAAAGAACTCTTTTTTCAGTTTAAGGTCTTCTGCAACAGATTCTATTACAATATCGCAATCTGCCATAAGTGAAATGTCTGTTGTATATTCTATTTTTTCTCTTATCTTCTGAGCGGTCTCCTCGGTCAATCTTCCTCTTTTCAATCCAGCAGATATTATTTTTTCAACTCTTTCTTTGCCTCTCTCAATTGATTCATCTCCTCTTCCCCAAAGGACAACTTCAAATCCAGATACCGCGGAAAGATAAGCTATTGATGAGCCCATCGTTCCGGGTCCCGCTATTCCTATCTTTCTCATAAATTCATATATTTTAATAAAAAATTAAAAAAATAAAAAAACAGGTTTGATTTGCTTTTGAAAAGATTTTCAGAAAAATCTCTGCTTATCTGATTTGGTTATTTTCTCTTTTTTGTTATTATGGCTGAAAGGTTTCTTCCTTCTTTATACGGTGGTTTTTCAAACTCAGCAACATCTCCGAGATGATTCATAACTTTATCTATAACCTGTTTCATCACATCTTCGTATAATGCTTCTCTTCCTTTCGCTTTGACAACTATTTTCACTTTTGCATCCTCTTCAAGTAGCCACTCTCTGATTTTTTTTACTTTTATTTCTATGTCGTGTTCTTGGATTTTTGGGCTGAACCTCATTTCTTTTATCTCTACTGATTTTTGTCCTTTTTTTATTTCTTTTTCTTTTTTCTTTTGTTCATATAGGAATCTTCCGAAGTCAACTATTTTGCAGACAGGCGGGTCTGCGTCAGGGACTATCTCAACGAGGTCAAGCCCTTTTTCTTCGGCAAGGCGTAATGCTTCCTCAAGAGGCAGAATACCTATTTGTTTCCCGTCCTCTCCTATAACTCTTACCTTTTCAGCTTTTATTCTTCTTCCTACTCGCCAGAATTTACTTTGCATCTTCCCAGAATGTAATTTATTCCCTCCTCTATTGAAAATGTTTTTATCAATCCACCTTTTTCTCTAATTGTAATTTTTTTCTCGTCTCTTTCTTTTTCTCCTAAAATTATCATAAATGGGACTTTGAGCATTTCCCAATCTCTAACTCTTTTTGCGAGTCGTTCTCCTGTTGATAAATCAAGCTCGCACCTCAAATTGTATTCTTCAAGAAGGTTTTTGATAAATTCAGCATACGAATTTGATGTATCTTTTACGCTTATTATAGCGCATTGAGTTGGCGCAAGCCAGGGAGGAAAGTTCCCAGCAGTATGCTCTATGAGTATCCCGAAAAACCTCTCAATTGAACCCAAAATCGCTCTGTGAATTATATAAACATTCTGCGGACGATTGTTTGAATCAATGTAGAAAGCAGAAAATTTTTTGGGGAGGTTGAAATCAAGCTGTATCGTTGAACACTGCCACACCCTGCCAAGCACATCCTTTATCTTGACATCTATCTTCGGACCATAAAATACGCCCTCTCCAGGGTCTATTTCGTATTTCATCTTGCTTCTCTCTATCGCTTTTTTCAAAGCAGATTCAGCAAAATCCCACTCTTCATCAGTTCCTGCTCTCTCCTCAGGTCTCGTTGATAGAAAAACCATGTAATCTGTGAATCCAAAGAGAGAAAGAAAGTATTTCATTATATCAAGTATCTCAACAACTTCATCTTCTATCTGCTCAAGCTTCAAGAATATATGAGCATCATCTTGAGTGAAACCTCTCACTCTCAAAAGTCCGTGAAGAACTCCGCTTCTTTCATACCTATAAACTGTTCCGAACTCACACAACCTCAAAGGTAAATCTCTATAAGACCTTGTTTTTGACTTGAAAATCTGAATGTGAAAAGGACAGTTCATGGGTTTGAGCTGATAGGGAACCTTCTCATAATAACCTATATCTCTCTCAAAATCTTGACTATCTTTCTTCTTTTCTTTGTTTTCTTCTTTCCATTCCATCTGGGGGAACATAAATTTTCTGTAGTAATCAAGGTGCCCTGAGGTTTTCCACAAATTCACCTTAGCTATGTGAGGAGTATAAACGAGCTTATAACCTTTTTTCTCGTGAATTTTGAGCCACTCATCTTCTATCAATCTTCTTATTTTTGCTCCTTTTGGGAGCCAGATGACAAGTCCTGGACCTATTTCATCTTCGTCTATAAGGAAAAGTTCAAGTTCTCTACCAAGTTTTCTGTGGTCTCTTCTTTTTATCTCCTCTAAATGTTCAAAATATCTTTTCAGGTCTTCTTCCTTTGGGAAGGCAACCCCATATATTCTTGTAAGCATTGGATAACTTTCATCACCTTTGAAATGGACAGCGGAGATTGAAACGAGTTTGAAAGCACCTATCATATCTGTTGATGGCACATGAGGTCCCCTGCATAGGTCAGAGAACTCTCCCTGCTCGTAAAAAGATACTGTATCTTCTGGGATACCTTTGAGAATCTCAACTTTGAAAATTTCTCCTTTTTCTTGATACATTTTTATAGCATTTTCTTTTTTCATCTCAAACCTTCTTATTTTCAAGCCCTCTTGTTTTATTTTTTTCATTTCTTCTTCTATTTTTTTGAGGTCTTCTTCTGTGAAGCCGTTCGGTCTATAAAAGTCGTAGAAAAAGCCATTTTCAGTTGTAGGTCCGACCGAGAGTTTCGTTTCGGGGAATAATCTTTTGACAGCTTGTGCGAGAGCGTGAGCGCAAGAATGCCTCATAATATCTAAACCCTCTGGACTATCAATAGTTATAGGTTTCACACTTCCAGAAGATAGGTCATTTAAAAATTCGGCAGAAATAGGAGTATGCAGGTCAAAAACTTTCCCTCTAATTTTAACTCCTATAATCCCCTCACCACTCAAACCCAACTTCTCAAGAATATCTTTTCCCGTCATCACATTAAAAACGAAAAATAAATTTAAGTTTTCAACAAAAGAGTATTAAAAAGTAAGCACTTTGATTTTAGGAAAAAATTAAAGTAAAAAATTTCAGAACCTTATAGATAAAAAAGCTCTGATGAGAGGAGGTATAGCAAGAACGTCTATATCTTTCAAACTTCCAAGTCCCAAGCCCAAAGAGCCCTCTAATCCAAATCCGAAATGCTCAAAAGGAAACAGAGAAAGATTCAAATTCAAAGAGATATTGAAAACTTTCCGGAAAAATCCAGCTGAAGAACCTAATTCAACATGCGAATAAAAATACTCAATATTTTCTACATCATCAAAAGCATCAGAACCCTGGAGAGAAATATATATGTTCCCCCAGGGATTTCCTTTATTTGTGAGAAACCATATCCTGCCAAAAAGAGATAAATTATAGATATTTTCCCATCCACCTGCTATTACTCCTAAATCATATCTTTTATTTTTATCAAGAAAAAATTGTGCTTCTCCTCCTAAAAAAGGCAAGCCGATAACACCCGAGACCATTCCTCTATCTTTGTGATATATCGGTAAAGGATGAGGATTGAGTAAAACATCAATATTAGGACCACAACCTGAGGAGAAAAAACTGGGAACAAACCAATAAAAACAGTGTATAGCTAAAAACCTTCTTCGCTTTTAGATCACTCTTTGGCATATTAAAACCTCCAAATCCAACTCTGCAAAGAGATAAAAAGTATCTTGTTTAAATTCCTCTTTGGCATATTAAAACCAGAAATAATCAATCGCAACAAAGAATATATCATTTGGTTTAAATTCCTCTTTGGCATATTAAAACAAGGAAGTCAGTGGAGTTATATCAGAGAAGTTTTAGACGTTTAAATTCCTCTTTGGCATATTAAAACTTATCTTTTCTCTCAATATCATCATCTGTGTTCTCCTCTTGTTTAAATTCCTCTTTGGCATATTAAAACGTGCTTGG
>JAUQOU010000063.1 GCA_030550715.1 bacterium
ATTATTTATAATTCCGATTTGAGATAAATTTCTTGATTAAGTTCGGAGAATTAACATAAAGTTTATAAAGACTCACTCCCGGAGAATAAGGCTATACATAGCTTAGCATAGCAATTTTGCTTGGCGAACTGCTAAAGTTAAGGTATGTATAAGCTAAGTGAAAAGGATGAGAAAATGAGTGGAAGAAAATCCTTGTTCGCGTCAGCAGTAGTTTTATTGTTGACGCTCTCGTTTCTAGCGGTATCAACGCTCTTGGTAGGAGCCGATGGAGATTCTGAGAACATCGGAGATGAGGTAAAAAGTTTTATGAATAATTATTAAAAAAAGATTTTAATTTTGTGAAGGTTTTTGATACAGCTGAAAATTTTTTATATGGATGGAGCAGGAAAAGAAATAAGAGAAAAGGCAGAAAAAGTTCAAGAACTCTTTGAAGAATGGGAAAAAGCTCTGAAATCAAAAGATAAAGATAAACTCTCTAAAACTTCTTATGAAATCCTGAAATTAGGAGAGGAGCTTATGAAAAAAATGTGGCACACAGTAAGACCCGGGGATAGATTATCTGATGTTGCAAATGCAATAGCAGAATCAGAGCCAAAAACAGAAATAGAAAATAGATAAATCTTTAAAAATGCAATATTAACCTGTAAAAAAACTAAAAAATTAGTAAAAGATACAAAAAATCTCTCCCGATGTAAATTGATAATTGAAAAAATGAATGTTGAGAAAATAGAGATAAAGATTAAAAAGGTTAAGAACAGAAAAGAAATGAAAGGAAAAAACGAAAACATCGCAGAAAGAGAAAACCTTCCAAGATGGAATGGAATTAGCAAAGGACACTACGAGGTCTGGTATATCACAGGGAACACAGAAGACATAGGATTCTGGATAAGATATACCATAAATGTTTCAGAAGACAGATACAAAGATTGGGCTGGAATATGGCTTGCGGTCTTCAAAAACGGAGAAAAGCCAATAGGAATATGTCGCAAGTACCCGCTCGGAGAGTTCTCGTGGGAAAAAAACCACTTCCTCATAAAAATAGGAGATGAAAATACCCTATCTAATAGAAAAGCAAAGGGGAAGATAAGCGTGAAAAATCTCAGAGCGGAATGGGAGCTGAACTTTGAGCCAACAGGGTATGTGTTCAAACACCTACCAGAAGCAGCTTATTATCTACCACTTGAAACAGAAGTTCTTTCACCTAATCCCGAGCTTAACCTTGAAGGATTCATAAAAATAAAAGATATAGAGACAGGAGTTGAGATAAGGAACATAAATGTTAAGGGGAAGGGATATCAGACACATATATGGGGCAAAAAGCATGCTTTCAGATGGGTTTGGGGGCACGCAAACATACTCAAAAACGAAAACGGCGAACCAGTAGAAGATTCATTCTTTGAAGGTCTCACAGTAATAGCTAAAAGAGGACCACTTCAAATCCCACCTCTATCGCTCTTTGCGATAAGATATAAAGGAGAGCTATTTGAATTCAATAATTTTTCCGATATAATCTATAACTCCGCAAGATGGAAGTTTGACGATGAAAAAATAGAGTGGGAGTTAAAGTCAAAGAAAATGGACTTTCGGCTACTGATGAGAGGAAAAAAGGAGAACTTCATTATGGCTACTTACGATGACCCCGATGGCTCAAACGCTTTCTGCCACAACAGCGAAATAGAAAGCGCAGAAATAGAATTTGAAATAAAAGGCAAAAAGGTAAAACTTTTCTGCGATGGAACATTCCATACAGAATTCGGTGCAAGAACCCCTCTTGAATACTCACCAACAAAGTTCCTCTACGAGTGAATAAAACATAATTTTAAGGTCTTTCCCACAACAATTCCCTTTATGTATCCAAAGAAGATAAAAATAGCTAACTTTACTCCATCTGGAAAAGGTGGAGCAGAAATCATAGCATCTCAAATTCAACGACACATCTCCGAAACCTTCAACATAAAAACAATAGAAGGAGATAAGCTATCAATCCGAGATACGATAAGAGAGTTTTTAGAAGCAGATGTGATAATAACTCATAAGAACTCATTTGTGAAAAAGTTTTTGCCTGCCCTTTTTTTAAAAAGAAAAAGAAAAATTATCATGTTCCAACACTTCTCGCTCACAAAAAGCAAGAAAAAAGATATATATCATAAAATCATTTACTCAAAAGTAGATTTATTTATACCAATGTGTAAATCCATTGAGAAGAGAATAAAGGAAAATTGGGCTGTTCCCCCTGAAAAAATAAAAACAATCTACCCCGGAGTTGATACTGAAAAATTTTCCCCTTCAGAAATCATAAGATACAAAAAGAGAGAAGAACTCGGAATAAAACCAGAAGATATAGCTCTTGGAGTAATTGCAAAAATAACAGAGAAAAAAAATCAGGAGATAATATTGAAGGCGGTCTGTGAACTTCCATCAAAATTCAGAAAGAAAATAAAAATACTCTTCATAGGAAATATTGAAGACAAAAAATATTACGAGAAAATAAGATGGTATATCAGAGAGTTTAAGCTGGGAAACAGCGTAATATTCCAGGACTTCACAGATAGAATAAACGATTTTTACAACGCTTGTGATTTGGTTGTCATAACATCAAAAGAAGAAGCATTTGGACTTGTCGCTCTTGAAGCTCTCGCCACAGAAAAATTTCTTATAGCCCCAAAAGATGCTGGTGTATCGGAAATACTTGAAGATAAAAAGGACTCCCTCATCTATCAAACAGATAACTTCAAAGACCTCTCAGAAAAAATAAAAACCTTTCTTGAAATGGAAAAAGACGAAAAAGAAAAAATGATAAGATATGGAAGAGAAAAAATAATTTCAAACTTCTCTGTAAAAAGATTCATCGAAGATGTAAAAAACGCGATTTTTGAAATTCTCCGATAACTAAAACTTTTCATAAGCTCAGTCGCTCTTTCTGAACCTCTCATAAACAAGACCTAAAAAAAATTTCGAAACAGAATAGATAAGGAATATCGCAACAAAAGAAGGTATCACGAGAAAGCTAATGCCATACCCATAAAAGTATTTTGCTCCAAGAACGATAGCTCCCCAAGAAGAAATAAAAAGCAAAAACAAAATAGCAGAGAAAGTGAAAAGAAGAAGAAAAACATTTCTGAACTCCCTCAAGAACCACTGGAAAAGCATTATTAAAAATCCAAGAGAGATGGTCAGACCAGAAAGTCCCGCAAAATACCATGCATACTCTATATCTTGCCACCAGAGAGAAAATATCACAGAAATCAAAAGAAACAGGAGAAGAGAAAGAGGAACTCTGAAATCAAACCTTGCCGGTTGCGAATCATAACCGAAAAAGTCCTCTGAAATAAACTTCAAACTTCGCACCATGCTTTCAAAAGAAGAAAGGAGAAAATTCAAAACAGCAAAAAGGAAAAGTTTATCAGAAAGCGGAAAGATAAAAGAAAAATTTTTTGAAAGCTCCGAAACAAAACTTTTGTCCAAACTTTCTGGTATCATCTTCAAAATGAAAAGAGAAAAAACAGAGAGGAAAAGCCCTTCAAGAATAGAAGAGCCAAACCCGACTTTTGATATGTGACACTCCGAACTTATCTGTTTTGCAGAGACGAAAGAAAAAATGCTGTGGAAACCACTCAAAGCCCCACAAGAAACACCAATAAGAAGCAAAGGAAAGAAAAACAAATTCTCTTTCACAAAAAGAGAAGAAGAATCAAAGGTTATCTTATGACCGGAGCTGAAAAATCCAGAAAACAACAAAACAAAAATCAAAAGGAAAAGAGCAGAATTGAGATAACCCTTCGGCTGAAAATTTAACGAAACAGGAAGAAAAGCTAAAATAAGTGCATAAAGTATCAGAATAAAATTCCATGTCAGCTCACCAAATTTTATGTTGATAGGGAACTTATACGCAATAAAAACAGAAAACGCCCCAACAAGAAGAGATAAAAGAAACATTATCCCCTGCGAAATATATACAAATCTTGAAATCAAACCCAAAAGCAAAACAAAAACTTGAGAGGCAAGCAAGGCTGAAATCAAAAATCCATCTCCATCAACAACCCATAC
>JAUQOU010000006.1 GCA_030550715.1 bacterium
ATACAACAGAGTATTTCCTCAAAAAGCAAAAACCCATATTGGGAATCTGCCTCGGCTCACAAGTCCTAGCACATATACTATCTGCAAATGTCTTCCGAGGAGATAAAAAAGAAATAGGTTTTTTTGATGTATTCAAAAGAAGCGAAGACGAACTTTTTGGAGATTTCCCTCACACTTTCACCGCATTTCACTGGCACGGAGATACTTTTGACCTCCCAAAATCAGCAAAGCTTATTTTCTCTTCAAAAATGTATGAAAACCAAGGTTTTGTATATGAAAAAGCAGTTGGATTGCAATTCCATATTGAGGTCTCAAAAAATATGGTCTTTGAGTGGGCTGAAAAATACAGAGAAGAAATAGAAAAAGAAAAGATAGATACAAAATCATGGGAAAAAGTTAAAGAAGATGTATTTTTTACTATGGAAAAACTTCTCTTTTCCTTTCTTGAAAAATTTCTGCATCGTATATGAGTTTTCCCGCAACTATGGTTTTTTCAACCATACCCTTGAGGTTCCAGCCAATATATGGGCAGTTCTTACCACGCGATACAATATCTCCTTCCATAATGGTAAATTCACGATCAGGGTCAAAAATTATCACATCTCCCCACCTACCCTCCTTTATCTCTCCGCCGTTCAGACCAAATATCTTTGCGGGATTAAAAGATATCAGCTCAACCATTCTTTCAATCTTTATTATTTCTCTTCTGACCAATATAAAACATAAGCTCACAAAAAAATCAGCTTGAGATATACCGAATGGAGATGAAGGGAAATCTGTAAGCTTTTTGAAATCAGGATGAGGAGCGTGGTCGGAAGCGATACAATCTACCAATCCCTCAGCAACTCCTTCTAAAAGAGCTTGAACATCTTTTTTTGAGCGCAGAGGAGGATTTACCTTAAAATTCGTATCTTTCACCGAGAAGTCCTCATCAGAAAGGAGAAGGTGATGAGGGGTTACATCTGATGTTATCTGAGCTTTGCTCTGAGTTCTTTTTATTTTTTCTTTGGCAAACTTCAAGAGTTCAAGCGATTCAGCAGACGAGAGATGAGTAAGATGAAGTTTCCCTTCAACATAGAGCGACAGAAGTATATCTCTGGCAACGCAGACGCTTTCAGCAACAGATGGATAAGGTCCAAGTCCATACTTTAAAGTCAAAACCCCTTCATTAGCGTCCCCAGAAAGCTCGCTATCTTCCGGATGCTCAATAAGAATAAGTCCAAAATTTTTTGAGTATTCAAGCGACTTTCTCAAAACAAAAGAAGAAGATACAGATTTACCATCATCAGAAACCGCTATTATACCCTCTCTCTTCATAAGTCCGTATTCGGCTATTCTCTTACCTTCTCTCCTGAAAGTAGCACAACCAACAGGAAAAAGGCGGACAAAACTGCTCTGAATAGCTCTACTTTTTACAAAAGCGACCATCTGAGGATTATCTATCGGTGGATCTGTGTTTGGCATCATAAAAAGAGAAGTTATCCCCCCTTTCGCAGCAGATAAAGTCCCCGTATAAACGGTTTCGTCGTATGGCTCCCCGGGTTCTCTTATGTGAAAATGAATATCTATTGCCCCTGGGAGAACAAGCTTCCCTTTTGCGTCTATCTCAAGGTCAACCTTCTTCCTCAGAGCTCCCTTGAAAATATCTGAAATTATGCCATTTTCTATAAGTATGTTTCCCTCTTTTATCCCGTCGTGATTTATTATCGTTGAGTTCTTTATGAATATTGAAGATGGCTCAAAACAGAAAAAACCACTTTTGTTATCAACCATACAAATCTTTTATTTTTATTCTTTGACTAATTTTTTTATTTTATCTGCTTTATTTTTGGTATGAGAAAAATTTTCTCAAATCTTATTTTCATTCCGCTCAAAACTGCGGGAAAATTTATCAAAAAGCATATAAAGTCAATCGCTTTCATCACTTTGGGCACAGTATTTATCATTCTGGGACTGGCAGGAGCGGTTCTACCTCTCTTACCCGGCGTGCCGTTTATACTCATCGGAATATCTCTGTATATAAGAACAACGGGAAAACTCTTGAAAATCATCGAGAAGACCCCTCTTAAAAACCAGCTTGAAAAAAAGATAGAAACAAAGACAAAACTATATGCAATCTTGCCTATGTGGATTCCTCTGTTTATTTCTCTTGCTTTCCTTGACCTTTCAGATAAAAAACAACTCATCATCTTCTCCGCTTCATCTATGATTTCAATTTTGCTATCAATTTACATCATCAAAGTAAAGACAATAGGGGAAATATTAGGTATAGAACCAAACAGAGAAAAACAGGAGGGAAAAAATAAGAAAGATAAGGTAAATAAAAAGCGATAAAATAATCCTGAAAACAATTAAAAGCGAAATTTTAATTTTAAAATCAGAAGCTCTTTAAAATAATAAGTAATGTCTGAAAAGGAGCAAAAGATAATTATCATAAAGAAAAAGCCGCGAGAAGAGACATTTCAAGCTCCAAAGGAGAGCACACCACCCACACCCGAACCTGAAAAAAAAATTGAAGAAGACAAAAGTTCTGCAAGAGATTTTAAAAAGCACGAGCTGAAAAGAGAGAAAACGGTTCATCACGAGAGAAAAGAAACAAGATCTGAATTCAAGAAAAAGTTCAAACCCCACAGGGAAACTCAACGCCCCCAAACAAAGACACTTAAAACCCAAGAAGAAGAGAAAGAAACACATAAAAAAGAAGAAGCAATAGAAACTGAAAGAAAAACAGAGGAAATAAAAAGAGAAAAAATCCAGCCCGCAAAAGAATTAAAGGAAGAAAAAAAGATTGAAATCAAAACCCAAGAAGCAGAAGAACAAAAAGAAGAAACAATAGAGAGAAAAGAAGAAAAAAAAGAGGAGTTCAGAGAAGAAATAGAGATATTTGAGGGCGGAGAATTCGTAATACCCTTTAGACCAAGAAAACCTTTCTTCAAAAAGAAAAAGAGATTTGATAAACAAGAAAAAATCGTTCAACCACAGCAACCATCATTACCCCAAAAAATAAAAATTCCAGAAGAAATAAGAATAGCAGACCTATCAAAGATAACCGGAATAAAAGCGTCTGAAATAATCAAAAAACTTCTTGAACTTGGCAAAGAAGCGAATATAAACAGCTTCATAACAAAAGAAGAAGCCGAGCTGATATGTGCTGACTTTGGCATAGAGGTGGAAATAGAAGAATTTGATGAGAGCGCTTTTATTGATACATCACCAGACCCAGAAGATAAACTAAAACCAAGACCACCAGTCGTTGTTGTGATGGGGCATGTTGACCATGGCAAAACAACACTCCTTGACGCCATAAGACAAACAAATATAGCAGAAAAAGAAGTAGGTGGAATAACTCAAAGCATAGGAGCATATACAGTAGAAATCCAGAGAAAAGACACGGGAGAAAAGGGAATAATCACTTTCATAGATACTCCGGGACACGAGGCATTCACAGAAATGAGAGCAAGAGGAGCAAAAGTCGCAGATATAGCAGTTCTCGTCGTAGCAGCAGATGAAGGAGTAAAACCACAAACAGAAGAAGCAATCTCACACGCAAAAGCAGCAGGAGTGCCAATAGTTGTTGCAATAAACAAAATAGATAAACCGGGAGCAAACCCAAACCTCGTCAAAAATCAGCTCGCTCAAATCGGGTTGATACCCGATGAATGGGGAGGAGATACGCTGTTCGCTGAAATATCTGCAAAAAGAAAAATAGGAATTGAAGACCTCCTTGAAAAAATTTTGATTCAAGCAGACCTCCTGAACCTAAGGGCTAACCCAGATAGACCAGCAGAAGGAGTAATAATAGAATCAAGCATAGATAAGGGATTTGGATATGTCGCAACAGTGATAATCCAACGCGGAACTTTGAGAAGAGGAGATATATTTGTCGCAGGATTAACATGGGGAAAAATCAGAAACATCTTTTCAGATAAAGGAAAAGTGCTCAAAGAAGTTGAACCAGGCTTCCCAGCAAAAATAGTTATTGGAGGAGAAGAGCTTCCGCTTGCGGGAGATAAGCTCTATGCCGTCAAAGATGAGCAGATCGCCTCAAAAATAGTAGAGGAAAGAAAGAAAAGACAGAAAAAAAGAACTTCAATCTCACTTGAAGAAATTTACCAGAAACTTTCCGAAAGCTCAGAAAAGGTTGTTCTACCGCTCATTTTGAAAGCGAACTCAAAAGGAGCCCTTGACGCACTTGAAAAAGAAATCAACGAAATCCAAATCCCACAACTTGAAATCAGAATAATTCACAAGGGAATAGGAGTTATATCACAGAGCGATATAAACCTCGCATCAGCATCAAACGGAATTGTGATAGGATACAGCGTAGGGATAGAAAAACAAGCTCAAAACCTCGCAAAAATGCACGGAGTTCAGGTGAGATTATATAAAATAATCTACGAAATAGTTGATGATATTAAAAAAGCAGCTCAGGGGCTTTTGAAACCAAAAGAAAAAGAGGTTATAGTCGGCAGAGCAAAAGTTCTCAAAATATTCAAACTTTCCGTAGGAAAAGTCCTCGGATGCATCGTGGAAAGCGGAAAACTCTCACTTGGACTATACGCAAGAGTAAAAAGAAATGGAAACATAATATGCGAAGGAAAAATCACATCTCTGAAAAGATTTAAGGATTCTGTTCAGGAAGTAAAAGAAGGTGAAGAGTGCGGAGTTCTGCTTGAAGGATTAACCGATGTCAAAGAAGAAGATATAATTGAATGCTACCAAATCGTTAAAGAAGAAATAAAAATCGTGTAAAATCAAAAGAAAATAACCCAAAACTTCTGGTGAGATGAAATTTAGCAGAAAGGGCGCCGGGGATAACTATTCAATCCCCGGCAAAACCCAAAAGATTACATGCCCTTTGTCTTTGCCTCCTCAGCAATCTTTTCTTTGGTCTTCTCTCCTGCCTCACAGATATCAAAGTTTTTCACCGAGATCTCTTTATTGTCTTTTTTGACCACCACATCTGTTTCACAAACACAACCCGACCTGAAACTCACTTCAACAACGAAGTTCTTACCATCTTTTGTCCTCACATTAGATTTTACTATACCACCAGAAGGTTTATTACAGCCCTTTTCAAGAACGAGATTTTCAAAAGATACATTTATTTCTTTGCCGTCTTCTTTCTGAATGCCTGTATTACCAGAAATTATGAACTTTTTATCATCTTTATCTTTTATGATTGTGAGGTTATGAGAGTACGATTTTACAATGTTGCCGTTGACTCTGAGAGTATTTGTTATTGCAAGAGCAAACTCCCCTGTTGAGGCGGGCTGAATATACTTATATCTATAAGCAGAAACGGAAAAATTGGTTGAAGGAGAGGAGAATGAAACATCAACGCTCGTCTCCTTCAACAGAGATTTTGGATTATCTCTCTTTTCTCTCTTGTGAGAACCTTTTACCGTAATTTTTTCAGAATTAGCGGTCAAGTTCAATTGAAAAGTGGTATTAAGCGAAGTTCCTTTTGATATATTAGCAGAAATATCACCGCTTAAATCATATTTTTTCTGAGTAGAATAATCTGTTAAAGATACATTAAAAGATGAGGACATACTACCTGACTTATCAAGGGCATTCCAGCTCATAGTTCTTTCACCGCTTCCAGAAACATACCTTCCTTCTTCTGTATCGTCAATCTTTATATCTTTCACCTTAACGCTTTCGGTTCCTGGTTTAAAATCAGCAAAAACGGCTCCTGTTATAAAATTCACATATTCATCTTGCGACTTGGAGAATTTCAGATTGTTGAAGGTTATAGAAGCAGTAAGGTTGGTTTTTGAAGTAATTGTTGCTGCCAACGAGAATTCTCCCGAAACCTTATATCCATCAACATCACAACTTGAAATTACTACTCTGCTGCAGGAGATCTCAATAGGTAAAGATGATGATTGAGGAAGTTTCTCACAGGACCAGTTTTTATTATAACACTTTCCTAAATTCAGCATTAGATCTCTTATTAGTACAGCTATTAGTACAGCATATCTTTTCCCGAGCTTTTCAGCATTTTCATCAAAAATATGTTTAAGTTTTTCAATCTTCTCTATTTCGCTTTTTGGAAGGTATAGTGTGAGAGCTTCTTCAAAGTTCAGCTCATTTTTTACTTCATTTTCTATATCATCAGAACTACTTGCAGAATCTTCTTTTCCGAGGATACGAGGAGCCCTTCCCGTAAGAAGATTTACTTCCTGAATTGAGGTTTCTATAAGGAGCGGGTTAAGCTCTGTTTCAGTCAAAAGAGCGACCTCGCCAGCAGAATCAGTAACAGCGCTTTGTATCTCCTGCTGAGTATTCGGGTCAAGCTGTGATATGTCTACTTTATTAGTAGTTTCCTCTCCTTTCCCTCCTGCACAGCCGAAATAAAGTAATCCAAAACCGAAAAGAAAAGCCAAAAGTTTGCCAAAAGTTATATTTATTTTTTTACTTAACATGTTCTTTCACCTCCTTTCACAGAATAGTAAGCAAAAGTCATTCCATATTCAGAATATCAGAAAAACAGCAGAACTGGATACTTCAATAACCAATCTCTGGATACTTTCATACCCAGAAGAAAACAGAAAAATAAAAGGTCAAAAAAAGAAAAAGAAAAGCAAGAACTAAAATGAATAAAAATGAGAGGTTTGAAAATACCTTATCATGTTGCGATAATAATGGACGGGAACGGGAGATGGGCTCAGAAGAGAAACCTACCAAGAATAGAAGGACACAGAGAAGGAGCAAAATCGGTTGATGATGTCGTTGAGACAGCAAGAAAAATAGGCGTAAAATTCCTCACTCTCTACGCATTTTCAAAAGATAACTGGAAGAGACCGAAAGAAGAGGTCTCCGCTCTCATAACGCTTCTCAGAGATTACATCAAAAAAGAGAAGGAAAGAATGAAGAAAAACGGAATAAGATTTAATGTCGTTGGGGACATAAAAGATTTCCCAAAATATGTCCAGAAACAAATAAAAGAGGTGATGGAATACACGAAAGATTGTGATAAAATGACCCTTACCCTTGCACTGAGCTACTCAGGGAAAAACGAAATAGTCAAAGCGGTGAAAAAAATCGCTCATCTTGTGAAGAAAAACAAGTTATCACCAAAAGAGATAAATCAGGAACTCCTGCAAAAATTAATGGGACTTCCAGATGTTGAACTCCTTATAAGAACATCAGGGGAGATGAGAATTTCTGATTTTCTGCTCTGGCAGATTTCATATGCAGAACTTTACTTCACAAAAAAACTCTGGCCAGATTTCAGGGGAAAGGACCTCATAAAAGCCATAAGATGGTTCTCAAAGAGAGAAAGAAGGTTCGGAATGACATCAGAGCAGATAAAAAAATTAGAAGTTGAAAAAAGTGAGAAAATATAATTTTGCCACAAAAAAATGAGCTGAAAATTTTAAAATTACTTATAGATGGTAATTGAATTTCTTGCAAAACTCATAATATCTCTTGCAGTTATGACATCATTTTTGTTCGGTCTCATATGGTTTATGAAAAAAAGAGGATTATTACTTATCCCTTTCCAAAATATTGATCATCAGAAAATGCAAATCACATCTTTTTTAAAGCTCACCCCAAAAGCATACCTTTTCACAGTTAAAATAGAAAATAAGGAGTTAGTCGTAGGAGTCACAGACAAAAACATAAATTTAGTTTATGAAATAGATCAAAAACAACAAAAATAAATCCGCAAAAATCAGTGCGATTTGCAAACCAAAAGAAAACTTGAATTTACAAAAATAATCTACCACTATACATACTCTAAAAAAAAGGAGGTATATCTCATATGAGCGGAGAAAATATAAAAGAGAAGGAGACAAAGCGAAAGAGCAAATACGAAATACTTCTTGAAAAAGAAAAAAAACTCTTTTCCGCAGGTGGAAAAGATAAAATAGAAAAACAGCACAAGGAAGGGAAACTCACAGCCCGCGAAAGATTACAGCTACTATTTGATAACGGAGAATTTGAAGAAATAGATAGGTTCGTAGAACACAGAATCACAGAATTCGGAATGGGAGACAAAAAATTTTTAGGAGACGGAGTAATAGTTGGTTATGGGAAAGTAGATGGTAGATTAGTTTTTGCTTTCTCGCAGGACTTCACGGTCTTCGGTGGCTCACTCGGTGAAATGTTTGCGAAAAAAGTATGCAAAATCTTTGACATGGCAGCAAAAACCGGCTCCCCAATAATAGGTCTGAACGACTCCGGCGGAGCCAGAATTCAGGAAGGAGTCCTATCGCTCGGAGGATACGGAGATATATTTTTGAGAAATGTAAGGTATTCCGGAGTTATACCTCAGATATCGGCGATAATGGGACCCTGCGCTGGAGGAGCTGTATACTCACCGGCAATAACTGACTTCATATTCCTCGTCAAAAAAACAAGCTATATGTTCATCACTGGACCTGATGTCACAAAAGCTGCAACATTTGAGGAAGTGACAAAAGAGGAATTAGGAGGTCCCGAAATTCACATGGAAAAATCAGGTGTTGCACATTTTCTCGCAGAGAACGACGAGGATTGCATAGAGAAAATAAGAAAGCTTCTTTCTTATCTGCCAAGGAACTATCTTGAAGACCCACCATTTATACCTTCCGAAGACCCAGAAAACAGAAAAGTAGAAGAGTTAAAAAACATAATTCCTGAGGACCCAAACTTAGCGTTTGATGTGAGAGATGTAATAAACACAGTGGTAGATAGAGATAGCTTTTTTGAGGTTCAGAGCGGTTATGCTCAGAACATAGTTATTGGTTTTGCGAGAATGGCAGGAAAAGTTGTGGGTATAGTTGCGAATAATCCAGCTCACCTTGCAGGTTGTCTTGATATAAACTCTTCCGAAAAGGCAGCAAGATTTGTCAGGTTCTGCGATTGCTTCAACATACCAATCGTAACATTTGTTGATGTTCCGGGTTTCCTTCCTGGCACAGCACAAGAACACAACGGAATAATAAGAAGAGGAGCAAAACTTCTTTACGCTTATGCAGAAGCAACAGTTCCGAAAATAACCTTGATCATGAGAAAAGCTTATGGTGGAGCTTATGTCGTTATGGGTTCTCGCCATCTCCTTGCAGATGTCGTCTTTGCACTCCCACAAGCTGAAATAGCTGTGATGGGAGCAGAAGGAGCAGTAGATATAATTTTCAGAAAAGAAATCCAATCTTCTCCCGACCCCAAATCAGCAAGAGAAAAATTCATCAACGATTACAAAAAGAACTTCGCAAATCCCTGGAAAGCAGCAGCACTTGGATTCATAGACGATGTGATAAAACCAGAAGATGTGAGAATAAAAATCATAAAAGCCCTACATGCTCTTGAAGACAAAGTTGATAAATTGCCACCGAAAAAACACGGAAATATACCCCTCTGAGAAAAGCTCTACAAATAAATAAAAAAGTATGGAGCAGAGAAAAGAGAAAAAATTTGTAGTTCTATTTCCCGGTCAGGGAAGTCAATCGGTAGGGATGGGATACGACTCAAAAGAAGATGAGACAGTATCTTATTTTTTAAAGAGAGCAGATGAAGTTCTGAACTTTCCTCTATCTTCGCTTATGTTCAGTGGTCCAGAAGAAGAGCTGACCCTTACTGAAAATGCACAGCCAGCAATATTTACTTTGAGCTACGCTCTATTTCAGGTGATGAAAAGAGAGTTCTCAAAGAATGGGAAGGAGCTAAAGAACTTTTGTGTTTCCGCAGGTCACAGCTTAGGAGAATACACAGCTGTCTCATGCGCAGGAGCAATCTCTTTTGAAGACGCCCTGCAGGTCGTCAGATTCAGAGGGAAATTCATGCAGGAAGCCGTTCCCAAAGGAGAAGGAGCTATGGTGGCTATACTATCAAACCTTGAAGTGATACAAGAAATAATCAAAAACAAAGAAAATGTCTGGATATCTAATATCAACTCCGAAAATCAAATTGTTCTTTCGGGCAAAAAATCAGCAGTAGATACAATTTGTGAAGAGATGAAAGAGAAAAAAATAAAGTTTATCCCTCTTAAAGTTTCTGCTCCTTTCCACTGTCCGCTCATGGAAAAGGCAAAGGAAAAACTCTCAAAAGTTATGGAAAAAATAAGTGAGAACGGATTTGACTTTCCTGTTATCTCCGCTCACACCCTTGAGTTTTATACAAAAGAAAAGTTAAAAGAAACTCTGCTTTACGGAATTGTTGCACCGGTAAATTTTCTCGGTTGCATAAAAAAACTACACAGCATGGGATTTGATACATTCGTTGAGGTAGGACCCGGAAAAGTTCTCTCTTCGCTCGTCAAAAGAATAATTCCCTCCTCAAAAGCTATTTCTATAAACTCAGTCAAAGATGCAATAGAATTCGCCAGAGAATTTTTTGCAGAAATTTCGCGGTAAAACTTCGGCTCATAAATCTCCCGTTCAAGCTACTTTTAATAAAGCGAATTAATAAAATTTTAAGATTTGAGAAAAGTTCGTAATTGATAAAAGGAGGTGAAAAATGCAGAAATTAAGCACAGAATACATAGCACATGAGGAGGACGAAAGAGCTAGCGGAAAAGAGCAAAAAAAAATCTACATAGGAACTGCTGGAATTCCCCATTCAGTTGAACCCGAAAGCGGAGAGGAGCTAACATTAGCTGGCATAAGAAAGATAAAAGAGCTGTCGCTCTCTGCCATGGAAATAGAGTTCGTAAAGGGAATCTACATAAAGGAAGAGCTTGCAAAAAAAGTCAAAGAGACGTCAGAAAAATACGGAGTAATACTGACAGCACACGCACCATACTACATAAATTTTGGAAATCCCGAAAAAGCAGTTCAATCAGAGCAGATTCTACTTCAAACAATAAAAATAGCAGGGCTATGCGGAATAAAGTCAATAGCGTTCCATCCATCATACTACATGGGGCAAAGCAGTGAAGTAATTTTCAACAGAGTCAAAAATTCGCTCAAAAAAGTCATTTTTGTCGCAAAAAAGAAAGGAATACTGAAATCAGATATAAGACCTGAAACCGCAGGAAAAATTTATCAGTTCGGAGATTTAGATGAGATAATAAAACTTTGCAGGGAAATAAAGGAGCTCAAACCTTGTATAGATTTCGCTCACATATACGCAAGGTCAAAAGGTCAAATAAACGGATACGACGGTTTTATGAAAGTTATGGAAAAAATACACAAAGAACTCGGAGATATTGCAATAGAAGATATGCACTGCCACATAGAAGGAATAGAATTTGATTCAAACGGAGAAAAAAGGCATGTTGATTTTGAGAGGTCTGAAATTGATATAAGGGGATTAGCAAAGGCGTTAAAAGAGAGCAAAGCAAAAGGAGTGATAATCTGCGAAAGTCCCTCTCTTGAAAAAGATGCTCTGATCTTAGCAGAAATCCTTATGTGAAGATGGTGGGAAAAAACATAAAAGAACCGGTATATCTTGGACTTATAGGTTTTCCCGCGTTTCACTCACTTTCTCCACGAATGCATAAAAAAGCTCTAAAATTGCTCAACATCAACGGCGAATATCTGGCTTTTGAAATCCCACCAGAAAGATTTGAAAAAGCGGTTGAAGGAGCAAAAAATTTAGGTTTCAGAGGACTCAACATCACTCTGCCCTTCAAAGAAAGAGCTTACAAAATAAGTGATGAGATTGGCTCAGATGAGGTAAAATTCATAGGTTCAGCAAACACACTCCTTTTTGAAACGGGAAAGATAAAGTGCTTCAACACAGATGTGTTCGGATTTGAAAAAGCGCTCGAAAAAAAAGGATATTCAATTGAAGGAAAAAAAATAGCGGTAATAGGAGCCGGCGGAGCTGGAAGAGCGATAGTTTTTTCCTCACTCAAAAACAAGGCAAAAAAAATCACAATATTCAACAGAACAAAAAACAAGGCGGAAAAAATAGCCGAGGATATGCAATCTCTTCAATCAAAAACAGAAATAGAGATAAAAGACCTGAAAGAAATAGATATTGATGAATTTGATATAGTAGTGAACGCCACAAGTTTAGGATGGAAAGATGAAAATGTGCTTGATATCTTTCAAAGAGTAAAAATGAAAAAGAATCAAGGAGAAAGGAAACTTTTTTTTGATACCGTATACAGAAAAACCCCGTTTCTTAAAGAAGCAGAAAAATTAGGGTATGATACGGAGGACGGAAAATGGATGCTTGTTCTCCAAGGAGCAAAAAGCTTTGAGATATGGTTGGGCATATATCCCCCAGAAGAAGATATGCTCAAAGAAATAGAAAATATATGAAAAAATGCTTGGCGAAAAAACAATAAAAACCGAGAAAAAATCAAAGATTAAATTAAGCTTCAATATCACAGTAATAGCTATTTTGCTTTTGATTTTGCTTCCAAGCACAACAAACTCACACAAAATAGAACACAGGAGATACATAAAACTTTATGTCGGGCAAGATAAGATAACTTTATTGATTGTTTTCAGAGTTCCGCCGGGAGAATCGGCTTTCAAAATACGAAAGGAAAACGACATAAACCGAAATGATTTCATAGATGATGATGAACTCGAAAGAATAAAAGATATGTTAGCTTTTGAATCTATAAGGGGCTTATCAGTAAGGTTTCAGAAAAGACCCGTAAATATCAAGGTCATAAGAAAAGATGTGGAATTAGCAAGAGAGTCGTATTCTTCTCTTGAGATCACAGGAATTTTTGAGGTAGCTATATGGCTTGCCCCAGCGCCACCGCCCCCCAAATTCTCAATATCAATAACAGAAAATCTATACGACCACTCACACCTTGAACTTGAATCTCAATTCAAATTCAAAGTAGAAAAAGGGAAATTATCAGAAGACGAAGAAGGTAAAATAGTGGGAGAGCTGAAAAGGTTTGAACCAATATCAATAACCTTTGAGTGGTAGTTAAGATCAACCGAGCAAAAACTCACTCTCTTGAATTCCTCTTGGTCTTGCTCTTGATATACCAGCACAGATTCCAACAAGAAAAGAAATAGATATGTTATGAGTCCCTGCAAATGAAATAATTGTAAATGGTATTCCGACAACCGGAAACAATCCGGTTATCATCAGAAGGTTTATCACAATGTGGAAGGCGATAATTCCTCCTGTCAAAGCACAGATAATTCTGCTCAATCTATAATCTGAAAAAGCGGCTTTGAAAAAAAGAGAAAATATAAAACCGAAGACAAATATAAGTGAGATGAAAACACCTATAAACCCGAAGTCCTCGGCTATAGATACAAACGCAAGGTCGGAGTGTAGATTTGGGAGCCATTTCCCTTTGCTATGCTCACCCTTCGCAAAACCCATTCCCATCAATCCCCCTCCGCTTATAGCTATTTTAGATTGAAGCGTCTGATAACCAGTAGATAAGTATTCACTTTCTGGATTCAAAAATGCCTGAATCCTCTTCCTGTGATAATCTTTAAATCCATACTTCCATATAACAGGCAACATAAGGGAAAAAACAACGAAGAACAAAAAAATCAACCTTAAAGATATTCTTGATAAAAGAAGTGATAAAAGAAAGATTACGAAGAACACAGAGGCAGAACCGACATCTGGTTGAGCTGCTATAAAAAAAGCAGGTAAAATATTCAAGGCAGCAAGAATAAAGATGAGAACAAATTTTTCCCTACGCAGAGCGATAAAATACGCACTTGATATAGCAGATGCAACCTTCAAAATCTCCGTCGGCTGAAAAGTTATACCAAAAATCGTAATCCATCTTTTCGCACCGAAAACCTCTAAACCTGCTACCTTAGTGTGAACAGACAAAATAAAAGATGCTATAAAAAGAACAATAGAAAAAATAAATAAAAAACCTCTGAATCTGAAATTTGATATAATCAATCCAGATACAAAAGAGAATATTGAAAGCCCAAGAGAAAAAATATGTTTGTAAAAAATATCCAGCTCCTCAAGTTTCTGAGAAATGCTCAACATGTTGATAGCGCTGATTATGACAACGATAAAATAAAGAAGAGAAATCAAAACCTTAAAAACCCTGTCAGAAGAAACCATAACAAAAAAATTAAAAGTTTATTTTATGAGTTCAAAAACTGATTTAAAATCTCTTATGAGTTTTTCCGGACTATCACTTCTCATCAGTGTTTCTCCGATAAGAAACCTTCTTATACCTTCTTTCGCAATATACATCACATCAGATTTTGTTTTTATTCCGCTTTCCGCAACAACTATCTTACCTTCAAGATATTTTCTGAACTTCCTGAAAATCCTGATCGCTCTTTCTATATCAACATCAAGCGAATGAAGATTCCTACTGTTTATTCCGACCAAAAGAGGAGATACACGAACGACTTTTTCCATACCTTCTTCTGAGAAACACTCAACGAGTGGCTCCATCCCTAAACTTCTTGACAATTTTATAAAATCTTCGAGAACATCTTCTTCAAGCGCTTCCGATATAAGAAGGAGAGAATCAGCAGATAGGCGAGCGGTTTCAAAAATCTCTTCTTCAAAAATGATAAAATCCTTCCTCAGAACAGGTAAAGAAGTTTCCCTCTTTGCGACAACAAGGTCTTCTAAACTGCCATTAAAGTATCTTTTCTCTGTGAGAACAGAAATAGCATCTGCCCCAGATTTTTCATAAATTTTAACCTGAAAAGCGCAATCTGAGTTTTTTATCAATCCAGAAGACGGAGAAGACCTTTTAACCTCGGCTATTACCAAAATTCCATCTTTTTTCAGAGCTTGAACAAAAAGGTTATTCTCAAGCTGAGATTTTCCGAACTCATATATTCTGCGAAAGTCCCCTCTTTCCTTTATTTGAGCTGAACTTCTTTTCTCACCGATAATTTTCAAAAGAAACGAATTTTCGTAATGTGGCTCCATAAAAGATAGCCCCACGAAATTCATCTTGCCGAAAGAGATACGTTTTCTTGCGTTGATTCTTTGAGATGCTTTATGTATATCTGGAGGTCAAGTATAGCAGAAGGAGTTATTCCCGGAATCATGATAGCTTCACGAAGGTTTTTCGGAGAATATTTTTTTAGCTTCTGCTTAACTTCATTCGATAGCGTAGGTATTGAATCAAAATCAATGTTCTGAGGAATAACCCACTTCTCAAGGTCTCGGAGATACTTCGCTCTCTCAATTTCCTGATTTATGTATCCCTCATATTTTATAGATATTTCAACTTCTTCTTTAACATCTTCGGGAAAGCTTTCTATTTCAGGAGCGAAGTAATTGAGTTTATCTATTGTTGCACCGGGACGTTTGAGAATATCTTTCAGAGAAAGGGGCTTTGATAGTTCCCCTTCTATTCCGAGCTCCTTCAACTTCTCGGCAAACTCTTTTTTTGTAGTGATGATTTTGCTCGAGAGTATATCCATAAGCTTTTCAATGTTCTTTTTCTTTTCCAAAAACTCTTTCCACTCTTCATCTGATACAAGCCCGAGTTTTCTTCCGAGCTCTCTCAATCTCAAATCTGCATTATCTTCTCTCAAAAGCAATCTGAACTCAGAGCGAGATGTAAACATTCTGTACGGTTCATCGGTTCCCTTAACCACAAGGTCATCTATCAAAATTCCGATGTAAGCTTTATCACGCGTGATAACAATCATTTCCTCTCCCATAGCTTTCAGAGCGGCATTTATACCGGCAACTATACCTTGTGCTGCTGCCTCCTCGTATCCTGTTGTTCCGTTTATCTGTCCAGCAAAAAACAGACCTTCTACAAGCTTCGTTTCAAGAGTGTGGTAAAGCTGAGTTGGATCGCAAGCATCGTATTCAACCGCATAAGCAGGTCTTATAATCTCAGCCTTCTCAAGACCAGGGATAGTTCTCAAAAATTTCAGTTGAATTTCATAAGGCAAGCTTGAAGAAATTCCAGCGGGATAAATCTCTCGCGTATCGTATCCATCTGGTTCAAGAAAGACGATATGCTTATCTCTGCTCGCAAATCTTACAACTTTATCTTCTATTGATGGGCAATATCTAACTCCTACTCCTTTTATGAGTCCCCCGTACATAGCAGATCTTGTGAGGTTTTCAAGAATTATTCTGTGTGTTTCGGGTGTTGTATGAGTAATATAAACAGGAATGAGTTTTTGTGTTATTTTCTTTGTTGAGAAAGAGAAGCGAGGAGGGGGATAATCTGATTCCTCTTTTTGTAAAGATGAAAAATCAATGGTTTTTGCATCAAGACGAGGTGGAGTTCCCGTCTTCAACCTCATAAGCTTAAATCCTAACTTTTCCAGTGCTTGTGAAAGTCCATAAGATGCCTTTTCCCCCAATCTTCCACCTTCAAGGGAATCATGTCCTATGAAAATCTTTCCACCAAGAAATGTTCCTGTTGATACCACAACACATTTTGCGAGAAAGACAATTCCGAGGTCTATTTTTACTCCTTTGACTTTTTTTCTTCCGTTTTTTTCCTCTACCCATATATCTATCACATTTCCCATTTTTATTTCAAGGTTTGGAGTATTCCAGAGAGTTTTTTGCATTTCCTGTCTGTAAAGAGCTCTATCGCATTGAGCCCGCGTTCCTCTTACCGCTGGACCCTTTGAGGTGTTAAGACGCTTGAAGTGTATTCCCGTTTTATCTGTATTTTTCGCCATCTCACCCCCAAGAGCGTCTATCTCTCTTACGAGATGCCCCTTCCCTATTCCACCTATTGAAGGATTGCAAGACATTTGAGCTATTTTATCTATGTCGCCGGAGATAAGTAGAGTTTTACAGCCCATTCGTGCGCTCGCCAAAGCTGCCTCACAACCCGCGTGTCCCCCACCTACAACTATAACATCATACTCTCTGTCGTAAACAAGCATACCTTGTCCCGAAAAAAATAGTCAAATCTAAATATTTTAAGCGAACAGCAACCTTGCAGATGAATTTTCTGATTTTGTAATTTTGCACAAGGAATTTTCAGATGAAAGCTTATAAAATCGTTCGCAACCTTTTTGAAAATTATTAAAATTTATCTTAAATTTAAAGGCAGGAGGAGGGAAACTAAAATGGAAAGAAAAAAGGCACAGACCAAAAAATCAAAACCAGCTAAAAAGAACCACATAGAAGAAAAAAAGGCAAAACTAAAAAAAACATATAAATTTGTAGGGGTAAAATCAGCAGTAGAGTTCATAAAAAAGGAGTTCAAACTCCCGTTCAGCACAAAAGGTATAGAGAACCAAATAATAAGGAAGAAAATCGGAAAAATCTTGAAACTAAACGGAAGGAAGATAAGAGTTTTTTCCTCGCCAGATGTTGAAAAACTCAAAAAGCTTTACAGCTCGTATGTGGTTGGAGAGAAACTCAGAAAGATATATCCTGCAATAGGCATAAGAGAGCTTTCTCAGTATCTCAAAAAATTCAAGCTGAACTACTCTGTAAAGAACCTTGAAGCACTTTTGAGCCGACTCGCAAAGAAAAACATAATCAAGAAAAAATACGAAAAAATCATGGGAAAAAGAACTCTTATCTTCTCAAAAGATACCATTAGAAAAATCGTCAGCTATCTATCAAAGAAAGCGAAACCAAAAACAAACAGGAAAAAATGAAATGGCAAAGTCAAAGCAGAACCAAAAGAATCAAGAAATCTCAAAAATCTGAAAATATTTCACAGAAAGGAAAAATTTATTTTTCATATGTATGTAAAAGTAGCTTTATGTCAGATCAACTCAACAGTAGGAGATATTGAGGGGAATGCAGAAAAGATAAAAAGATTTACAGAAATAGCAAAACAAAAAGGGGCAAAGATTATATGCTTCCCAGAAATGGCTCTGTGTGGATACCCCCCGGAAGACCTTGTGTTCAATCCCAAATTCATTCAAGAACAAAAAAGAATAATAGAAGAGGAGTTAGTAGGTTTATCTCGTGATGCTGTACTGATTTTTGGATTTGTAGATGCAGATGAAGACCTTTTCAACAGCGCTGCAATATTATGCAACGGAAAATTCTACTCCTACAGAAAAATTCATCTCCCAAACTACGGAGTGTTTGATGAGATGAGATACTTTGCTCCGGGAAAAGAAAAGCTCATACTTGAAACAAAAGATAAAGTCAAGATAGGGATAACAATTTGTGAAGATATATGGCATCCAACAGAGCCACTTTTGGGAATAGCAGTTGGAGGTAATGCCGAAATTATCGTTAATATATCTGCTTCACCCTATCACATATCAAAGCCGAAAATCAGAGAAGATATGATGATAACGCGTGCGCAAGATTACGGTGTATATATTCTCTTTTGCAATCTCGTGGGCGGACAGGACGAACTCGTTTTTGATGGCTCATCTTCTATAATCTCTCCATACGGTGATGTCGTTTCCCGCGCTCCTTTATTTGAAGAACACATAATAATAAAAAGCATTAATCTATCTGAGATCTACTCAAAAAGAGTTCATGATACAAGACGGAGAAGCGAAAAACCATCTGATTTCAAAAAAATCCAGCTTGATATAGAAGTCAAAAGTGAAAAAACAGATAAAGATGACGAAGTAAATTTTGAATTCCCATCGTGGGAAGAAGAAGTTCTCAAAGCCCTTATTACGGGAACAAGAGATTATATAAAAAAGAACGGATTCTCAAAAGCCATAGTAGCTCTATCTGGTGGAATTGACTCTTCGCTCTGCGCTTGCATAACATCAGAAGCAATAGGAAGCGAAAATGTTCTCGGAATAAGTATGCCGTCTCAGTTCTCATCGCAACACTCGGTAGAAGACGCCGAAATACTCGCTAAAAATCTCGGAATAAAATTCATCAAAATACCAATAAAAAATATCTTTGACGCATTTATGAAGGAACTCTCTGAACTTTTTGCGGGAACACCATTTTCAACCGCAGAAGAAAACCTCCAAGCCAGAATAAGAGGAAACATAGCTATGACCATATCAAACAAATTCGGGCATATTTTAATATCTTGCGGGAACAAAAGCGAACTGAGCGTTGGATACTCAACACTATACGGAGACCTCGCAGGAGGATTTGCAATAATAAAAGACATATACAAAACAGATGTCTATAAAATCTCCGAGTTTTACAACAAAATGAAAGGTAGAGAAATCATACCAAGGAGGGTTTTTGAGAAACCTCCTTCTGCTGAACTACGACCAAATCAAAAAGATGAAGATGACCTCCCGCCATATAAAATCTTAGATTCTGTTCTAAAACTCTACATAGAAAAAGATATTCCCCCGGATGTAATTCACAAAATAACAGGAGTAGATAAAGAGACGATAAAGAGGATAATTGAGATGGTTGAAAAAGCTGAATACAAAAGGAGGCAATCGCCACCGGGAATCAAGATAACCTCGCGCGCTTTCGGAAAAGATAGGAGAATGCCTATAACAAAAAAAATAAACCCCATACTAAAATTCTGAAAATTAAAAATTAAAAAAATCGTTGAAACTTAACATAAATAAAATAAATTTTATTAAATTAAAAAGCAAAAGGAGGGAAGATAAATGAAAAGTTTTATTTACCTTACATTTATCTGCAGTTCTGTGGCAGTAATGTATCTGGCTTTAAATAAATGCGCGAGCAAAGAAGGAAGCAAATCAAGCGATAGCAGTATCCAACCCATAACTACTACGAACTTTACAAGTCCCGAAGATGCTTCAAAAAAGCTATCGGGCACTGCCAATTCTATCTTGACCGCAAGGATACTAACCGCAAGAATGGGGACAACAGACGGAGGGACAAATACTGGTAGTGGAATGAGCGGAGCTCCTCTCGCACATGAAATTCTACTATCACCCCACCTAAAAAAATATACAAAAAGATTAAACCTAAAACATTCGGACGAAGGGAATACTTGTGAGATACCAACAAAATGCGACGAAACAGAACTTCTCCCCGAATGCGAGAGCGGGACTGCAAAACTTGAAAGTTGTAAAATAGAAACCAATAAAATCACATATACTATTTCTACAAATAGCTGCAAAGAATCAGAACCTGATGACCCAAACACATATTTCATATACTCTGGTAGAGGAACTTTTACACAAGAATGCAAAGAATACAGCTTTGCAGGAACCTCTACCCTACTTTCCCAATTTTCTGTTGCTCTTGAAAACGTAAAAATAGATATATACCAGCAGAATCAGAAAATATACGAATACGAATTCTCCCCTAACTTCTCCATTTCTTTAAATTCCTCAGTTGAATATAAAAACAACATCCTTTCCGTTATCATCAATATTGTATCATCAGGAAGTGCAAGAGAGAAAGATGTGAAAGGTAATATTGAACAAAGATCAAATTTTGATAACTTTAAAATTTCCCTTTCTCTTGAATATCAAGAAGGAACTACAGAACCGGGATTTTCAATTTCTCTTTCCGGCAAGTACTCATACAACACATCTACTCAATGGTGCGGTGACGGTGGATTTGAAGTATCAACAATTGAGCCGTTGAAATTTACTGATGCAAGATGTCCGAATCAAGGAAAACTCAAATTAAATAATGCTGAAATAAGATTTGAGGGTAATAATATAAAAATCTCTGTTGATGGTAAAGAAGAGAGTTTGAAATGCGAGGAGTTTTTAAACTCCTGCCCATATCCCTTAAAAGGAGCTTTTAACGCAGTACCAGGAACTTGAAGAGCAAAAACTTTCTCTTTTATTTTATTTTTCAAAAAATAAAAAGATATTAAACTTAAAACTGTGAGGATATATAAATGATTACAAAAAGGTTAGCTTGCGTATTAACAGCGGTTCTCTGCTGATAATAACAGTAGTATCTTTATCAAAATGTTCAGGAAAAAGTGGTAGTTCTTCTGATGGTTCTGATACTCAGCAAATAGTAGTTACGAATTTCAAGAGCCCTGATGGCGCCATCTCGAAAATATCTGGTTCCGCAAACTCTATTTTAAACGCAAGAATACTAACAGCAAGAACTAGTCCTTCGGAAGGTAGCACAGGTGGAACTATGTCTGCACCTCAACTTATAGATATAATTTCAAAAATACCCTATACAAAAAACTTTCTCTGACAAAAAGATTGTTCGCAAAGCATGATGTTGATTTTCTGCATTGCGAAATTCCATCGTGTGAGGGTCCTGAGTGCGAGAGCGGTAACGCAGAACTTGATTGCAATGTGCGAGCTAATAAAATTACGGTTATCGTCTCAGTAAATAACTGCAAAGTTAGAGATGAAAATATGGTTATTTCCGGTAGAATAACTTTCGTTGGAGAATGCAAGGAATACAACATACCAGGAACTTCCGTTTTACTTCCTCACATTTCTGTCACATTTGAAAACACAAAAATAGAAATATACCAAGAAAACCAAAAGATACATGAATATGAATTCTCTCCTAAACTCTCTATATCTTCTACTATGTCAGCTTCTTCTCAAAATGATACGATAAATTTTTCCTCTTCCCTTAATCTATCGGGAGATTCAAGAGAAAAAGATTTTAAACAGAATATTGAGCAGAAAGTAAAGATAGATAACTTTATTGGTACTTTTAACTCCTCTCTTAATGAAAACACGGCTGAATTTTCTTTCTCATTTTCAGGTAGATACTCAGTAAGAACAAGTCCCGAATGGTGCGGTGACGGTGGATTTGAAGTATCAACAATTGAGCCGTTGAAATTCTCTTCTGAACAGGGAAACGACGTTATATTATGTCCAACACAAGGAAAGCTTAAAATAAATAACTCCGAGTTAAGTTTTGTTGGAAATAACGTGAAAATCTCGGTAGATGGTCAGGAAAAAACTTTAAATTGCAGTGAATTTTTAAACTCTTGCCCATACCCGCTAAAAGGTCCTCTACAAGCCATAAGTGAAGAATAATCAAAACTGATAGATGTTCTATGATATTCTTGGCTTTTTGTAGTATCCCATACCTTCTTCTACCACGAGCGATTTTATTTCAAGAGATATTAAAGTTGAGAGTACAAGAGACGGGTCAAGATTTGTTTTCTTGATTATCTCATCTATATGCAAAGATGTTTCAGAGTCAAGAACAGATAAAATTTTCTCTTCTTCTTCCGAAAGGTCTGGTCTTTTTATCTCAACAAAAGGTGTAATGAGTCCAAATGTTTCTCTAACCTCTTTACGAGGAAGGTCAGGTATAATGCGAGATATTATGTCATCAGGTGTTTCTGCAAGGAAAGCACCATCTTTTATAAGCTTATTTGTTCCCTGAGATTTTTTTGATGTTATGTTTCCCGGGACTGCGAAGACATCTCTTCCGTAATCCACAGCAAGGTAAGCGGTTATCAGTGCGCCCGATTTTTCAGGTGCTTCTGTAACTAAAACCGCCTTTGAGAGTCCAGCGATTATTCTGTTTCTTCTCGGGAAATTTTCTGGAGCAGAAACTACACCGGGCGGAAACTCAGATATTATCGCTCCACCCCTATCAAGTATAAGTTTTGCAAGAGATATATTGGAAGCTGGATATATGTTCTCAATAGATGAACCTAAAACAGCCCATGTCTTTCCACCGCTTTCAACGGCTGACTTATGAGCAAAAGTATCAATACCAACTGCGAGCCCGGAAACGATACATATCCCCATCATAGAAAGAGTCGATGAGAAAATTTTTGTGACTTCAACTCCATAAGAAGATGGTTTTCTTGTGCCAACGACTCCCACGCAGAGCATAGATTTACTCATCTCTCCCTTATAAAAGATACACAGAGGCGGATCTGGGATTTTTCTCAAAAGCTCAGGATACCTATCTTCTTCCTCATAGCATACTATGCTTTGACCTAATTTGGCAGAAAGTTTCAGCTCATCTTCAACCTCTTTCCACCTACTAAATTTTTTTATGTTTTCTGCAACGAATTTTCCTGCAACCTGCTCAATTTTCACCTTGTCAGCAGAAAAAACATTTTTTGCCGAACCGAAAAAATCTATCAACCTTTTGCCTATTATCGAGCCAACTCCCCTTACTTTTGTCAAAGCCAGAGAATAAAAAGCTGACTCCCCAAACATATCCTACTATAAAAAATTATAAAATAAAGGAGAGAAATCTTAAAGAAAATCAAACTGAACAAAGCAAAAATCCCAAAAAAATAAGTAAAAAAATATTGAATGGAACTTCAGGAGAAGGAAAGAAAAATCGTAGAAGTAATACGCGCTCTCAAAAAAGTCAATTACCCAGGATATTCCAGAGATATAATATCTTTCGGGTTCCTGAAAAAAATTGATATTGATGATAACCTTGACCTATTCCTTGACCTTGAAGTATCAACTGGAAAAGAAGAAGTTGTAAAAGAGATAGAAGAGAAAGTGAAGCAAGTTCTGAGTGAAATAAAATGGATAAATAAAATCAATCTTTCAGTAAGGAAAAAAGAGGTATTTACAAGACAGCAGATACCTATAAAAGGCAAGGCGATAGCGATATACTCAACAAAAGGAGGAGTTGGGAAATCAACAATTGCGGTAAACTTAGCATATACATTTCACCTTTTGGGTCTTAAAACTTCTCTGCTTGACCTTGATGTGCATGGACCATCAATACCCAAAATGACAGCTACGATTGACTATGAGCCATATTCTCCTGACGGGAAGAGCATAATGCCCGCAGAAAAAAACGGAGTAAAAATTATGTCCCTTGGATACATGGCAAAAGGAGATACAGCAGTAGTGTGGAGGGGACCGATGGTCATAAAAGCGTTCAGAACCCTGCTTTTTTCGACACTGTGGGAAGACACAGAAATTTTAGTTATAGACCTTCCCCCCGGCTCAGGAGATGTCCAGCTTTCTCTCGCACAGGAAGCAAAAATAGATTCAATAGTTATGATAACCACACCACAGGAGGTCGCTCTTGAAGATGTGAGAAGAGGAATTTCAATGTTCAGAAAACTCGGTGTCCCCATAGCAGGAATAATTGAAAACATGTCATACTTTGAGTGTGAATGTGGAAGAAGGCACTACATCTTCGGAAAAGGCGGAGGAGAAAAATTGGCAAAAGAATACGGAATTGAGGTCATCGGTCAAATACCAATAGACCCTCTCCTTATGTCATCTTCCGATAGCGGTAATATCTTCGTGCTCCAAAACTCAGAATCAAAAACAAAAGAAGCATTTTTTCAGATAGCGGAAAAAATACTAGAAAAACTGAATATAAAAACGCATTAAACCACCACTGCAAACTCTCATGATAACTATAAAAAAATTTTTATATTTGTGGTTTGTTATCTCAGTAATTCAATTTTCATGCGGTAAAAAAGAAAGTGTATCTGATTCAGAAAAACTGAAAAACCTTATAATTTCAGAAGGAAAAAAGATAGCAAAACCAGATGAAGGTCTCATCTCGTCAAAAATAGTTCAACACATATTCAGAGATTATCTCAAAAACATAACCGATATATATTATTATGAGGGTTTAACAGAGGAGCAGATAAAGTTAGACCTGAACCTGTTTTTTGTTAATGAAAATGTTTATCTTTTACCTTTCAACTGCGGAAAAAATATCTCCTGTCCGAAAATAAAATGCAATATTTCTGAAAACACATCAAATATAGAAGTAGAAGGAAATTGCTTCAACGACTTTTTTGTTTTTCTCGGAAAATCAAAATTCAGCTCAAAATCAGAAAAAAGCAACTCACGATTAGAATTTGAATACAAAGCAGAATTCCAAAACTGGGAGATAAAAATCGTAGGAAAAGAAGAATACATAGATTACATAGGGAACATAAATTTTTCTCTATCAAGAGGAGATGAGAATTTCAAAGCGCAAAGGAGCATAAATTTAGACGGCATAGTCAATTCAGAATACTTCGGATATTCAGGATTGAAATTTCAGCAGATTTTTGAACACCAATCTTTCGCTTCCGCATCCACAAAATCTATAACACAAAAACTATATGAATACAGAAATCCCTTCTGTGTCATAATAATATCAGATGAGAAAAATCCACAATTTGCATGTTCAAGGGACTTCACAGCAAGAGAAATCTCCATTTACGAAAACCGCAAAGATGAAGAGAATATAGTTCTTGAAATAAGCGGGAAAGAGTTTGACACTTTCAACATTGGTGGTGAGTTAAGATGGGTTTCAACAGAACAAAACATAAAAATAGAATTCAATCAAAAAAAGTGCATAAAAATTGATGGGAACTTAAAAATCAGCTCGGAGGAAGAAGAACTAAACTCTATATTTGTTCAAAAGACCTTTGAAGATAGGGAATGTGATTTAACCTGCCCATCAAAATGGGAGTACAAAGTTAAGGGGAAAACATATCAGGGAACTGGTTGCATATTTGAAAAATAGCAGATCTACTTTTCAGAGAGTTTTTATGATGAGATGAAATTGAGGGCATCTTCAAGAGCTCTCATTTTGCTTTCGGTCTCAAAAAACTCTCTTTCAGGTTGAGAGTAAAAAACAATTCCAGCTCCTGCCTGTATTCTCATTTTATTCTTGTTGAAGAACGCAGTCCTTATAAGTATCGCGGTATCTATGTTCCCATCAGCGGAGAAATAACCAACTGCTCCTGCATAAGGTCCTCTCTTTTCTTTTTCAAGTTCAGCTATTATCTTAGCCGCCTCTATTTTTGGAGCTCCAACGACTGTTCCCGCTGGGAAAGATGCTCTGAAAACTTCAAGCTCACTCACCCCATCTCTGACCTCACCTTCAACCTCAGAAACAATATGCATAACCCGAGAGTATTTTTCTATTACCCCTAACTTCTTAACTCTTACCGTTCCGGGGGAGCATACTCTTCCAAGGTCGTTTCTCGCAAGGTCAACAAGCATAACATGCTCTGCCATCTCCTTCTCATCAGAAAGAAGTTCGGCTTCAAGTTTTTTATCTTCTTCTTCTGTTTCTCCTCTTTTTCTCGTTCCAGCTATCGGGCGAACCTCTGCTTTCCTACCCTCAACTCTCACAAGAACTTCGGGAGAAGTCCCAACTATTTTTATATCTCCGAAATCAAGAATATACATGTAAGGAGATGGATTTTTCAACCTGAGGATTCTATAAAAAGATAGTGCGGAGGCAGATGAAAGCTCAAACTCCTTAGCTCTTGACAAAACAACCTGAATACAATCGCCATCGTATATCCTCTTTATAGCTTTTCTTACAATATCTTCAAACTCTTTTTTTCCGGTCTTATCAATGGCTCTATTTAACTTTATTTTAGCGACCTCTGGATTCACACTCTGGTGCGAAACTTTCAATATATCACCTATACTTACATCCTCTGAAACAAGAATAACATCTTTTTTCACATTATCAAATATCAAAAAGTTCGGAGTGAAGACCAAAATAGAATCAGGGAAACCTGGGTCTTCTTTTCCGGAGAATGTATCTAATTTTTCAAATTCAGAAAAGACATCGTAGCTTATGTATCCTACAAGTCCGAAAGGTAATCTGTTTATACCTTCGCGTTTTTTAAATTCATCAAGAAAATCAAGGTATTTTGATTTGATTTCCCGCATCTTCTCACTGATAATGTCAATAAGTGAAGATTTTTTTGCTTTCCTTCCAGATTCTTTAATATTGTATACTATTTTCGTTTTTGGTTCTCCGAAGCCCAAAAAAGAGTATCTCCCCCATTTTTCCTGCTCCTCAGCGCTTTCAAGCAGATAAATTGGATTAAAGCCAGCTTGCTTCAGCTTCATAAAAAGAGAAATTGGCGTCTCGGTATCAAGAAGAGCTTTTTGATATTTTATCATGACACAAATTTAACTATAAGATAAACACTTAAAATCAGGTGAAAAATCAAAGGTAAAGATAAAGAAATATAAATAACGAATTCAGGTTCAGTATATTTCAAGCAACCTTTTTGCTATCACTTCTTCCTGAATTTCAGATGTACCTTCAAATATTTTGAAAAGTCGTCCATCTCTCCAATATCTTTCTATCTCGTATTCTTTTGAGTATCCGTATCCTCCGAATATCTGCATAGCTTCTGATGTGACATATTCAACCATTTCTGCGGCGAAAAGTTTAGCCATTCCTGCTTCAAGGTCGCACCTTTTTCCTGTATCTTTCATTCTGCAAGCGTAGTATGTGAGCTGTCTCGCTGCTTCTATATATGTCATCATTTTAGCGAGTTTAGAACGGATAAGCTGAAACTCAGCTATCGGTTTTCCGAACTGATATCTTTCTTTTGAGTATTTTAATGCGAGTTCAAAGGCACCCTGAGCAACTCCAACAGCTCTTGCTGCTGTCTGAATCCTTGCCGACTCATAAGTTGCCATAAGCTGATAAAAACCTTTACCAGGCTCACCCCCAAGAAGATTTTCGTCCGGGACAAAACAATCTTCAAAGTGTAGCGTCCAGCAGTGCATACCGTGATACCCCACCGTCTCTATAAGCTCACCATGTATGTTCGGATGTTTTATTTTCTCATGAGCTTCAGATGGCTCTTTCTCAACAATAAAAATTGATAGCCCGAGGTGTCTTTTTGGTGGATTAGGGTCAGTTCTCGCAAGAACGACGAGTATATTTGCTCTGTTTGCAAATGTGCACCAGGTTTTTGTCCCGTTCAGAATCCATCCACCTTTTACTTTTTCTGCTTTGAGTTTCATACCTGCTGTATCACTTCCCGCATTAGGTTCAGTAAAAGCAGCTGCAGCAAAAATTTCTCCGCGAGCAAGAGGTGGAAGATACTTTTTCTTCTGTTCGTCCAACCCATTGTTCAGAAGTAGGGTTTCGGCTATTATGTTTCGTGTCATAACGCTTCCGACAGAGAGCCAGACCCGAGAAAGTTCTTCTGCAACAATAGCCATACTCATATAGTCAAGCCCTAATCCTCCCCATTCCTCTGGGACAAGTATTCCGAAGTAACCAAGATGAGCCATCTTTCTCAATATCTCCCATGGTATTTCTTTATCTTCTCTATCGTATTTATGAGCTATGGGTTTTACCTCGTTTTCAGCAAACTCTCTGACCTGCCTTCGTATCTCATCGTAGAACTTGCCGTCTCTTACGACCTCCATAAAACTCTGTCCCTCCTCACCAGTTTATAGTTAATAGTTTATATTTTAGAAATGGTCTAAATTTTTGCAATTTTCAAAACTCGTGGAGCAAAAATAAAAGAAACTATACCCGAAAAAATCAAAACCAAAACCATATTGAAAACCGATGTTGCAAGCTTTTCTCCGAGCAGGGGAATGAGAACAAAGGAAAACTCACCTCTTGGTAGAAAAGAAAGACCCGCCCGTAAAGAAGCATAAAAGCTCAGACCAAAAACTCTTGCTCCAAAATAAGTAGATAAGAACTTCAAAATCAACGCGAGAAAAATCAAAGAAAAAAACTCAAAATGAGAAACCTGAACCCTTACATCTAACCCTATGCGATACGAGAAAAAGAAGAAAAATAGACCGACAGAAAGGTCTTTTATGGAAGATAAAGATGATTCTATCTTGTGCTTAACCTTTGTATCAGGTATTACCACACCAAGCAAAAATGAAGACACCACCTCAGAAAAACCGATTGCCTTGGCACCAAAAGAAACCAAAATCACAGCCCCGAAAATCAAAAAAATAAAAATATCCTCTTCTGACATCCTATCAAGAACAAAACTAAACCTGTTGAAAATGAGCGAAAGGATATAGAAAAACAAGAAGACGAGAATCATCTTCAAGAAGATCAAGCCGGAACTCAATCCTAACTCTCCGCCTTCTGTAAAAGAGTAAAAAAAGCTCAGAAAAATTATAATCACGAGGTCTTCAAAAATAAGAAGGTTTATAAGAAAATCGGTCTCGGGATTTGCTACACTTCTTGTATCAATTATGAGCTTGGTCACTACTGCGGTACTTGTAGGATATAAAACCGCTGACACTAAAAAAGAATCCCTGAAAGCAAAACCAAAAAATAAAATCAAAATTAAAAAAAGAATTATGAAGTTAAAAGAAAAATCAATCAAGCCCGGAAGAATTATTCTTTTCATTCTCAAAAGCTTTTCAAAACTATACTCAAGACCTATAAAAAAGAAAAGTAGAGTTAAACCGAGATCTTCAAAAATTTTCAGATGCACCAGCTCATCTTTCAGGAACAAGAACTTCCCCAAAATTCCACATATTATAAAAGAGATAATGTAAGGAATTCCACCGAAACGCAGAAAAAAAGGGATCAGGAAAAGTATAAAAAAGACAAGTCCTGATTTTGGAGAAAAATGCTCTTCCGTCATGTCAAAGAAAACTCCTTACAGTAGTCAAGAAAATTTCTTATGCTCTCAACCGTCCCAACTATAATCAGAGTATCTCCTTCAAGTATCATCTCATCTGGGCCAGGACCTGGGATAACCTTATCATCTCGTATTATTGATATAATGGTCACACCGGTTTTTTTTCTTATCTGATTTTCTCCTATTGATTTTCCGGCAAGTGGTGAGCCCTTTTTGACTTTCACCCACTCCATTATCATCTCGCGAGTTATGTTTTTTGTTTTTTCAGCAGGGATTGGTTGAAACTCAGCACCTGCGAGAACAAAAGCAAGCTGTCTCGCTTCATCGTCTTTCATCGCAACAGAAAAAAGCGGTTCCTCTCTCTTCCTATCTAAAAAATAAACCTCTCTCTTTCCGGTGTTGTATATTATCACAACGAGTTTATCTCCGCTGTCAAACTCAAATGTGTATTTCATTCCGAGACCCGGCAGTTCGGCTTCTTTACACTTGCCCATAAATTTTTCTGCCAAACTTTAATTCAAATTAAACCAAAAATATCAAAAAACAAATAAAAGCAATCAGTAAAAATCTCAATAAACCAACATTAAATTTTACTATATGAAGCTATTTCATAAGATTCTTGTTCTCTCCATCTTTATTGTGATATCTTCAAGAGGAAAACAGCAAAATTTAAAATATCTGCTAAAACAAACCTTTCTTTTTCTGACTCTCCTTTGTAGAATTTTCTGAAGCTCTCTATCATATCAGTTGCTCTATCAACTAACTCCGCAATCTTCCGAAACTTTTCTGCTGAATTCGGGTCAATAGTCAATCTCTCTCCAATCTGCGCATTTCCTTTTATAGCTGTGAGATAACTTCTTATGTGATGAATGATAGATGGGGTAAGAAGTCCAATATCAGCTAAAATCTGAATTCTTTCCAGCTCTGATTTTCTCATTCCCAACTAAAAAAATTTATTATTCCGCTGTAAAGTTTTCAAAAATAAAATCAAAACTTTTCAACTTAATTTATCTTTTAATTTCAACTTATCTTTAATTTTTAAGCTACGAGGTGCAATAATATGAAAGACATTTTGAGAAAAAAAACATACGATGTTGAAAAGACACAATTTGTAAGAAAGTTAGGTCTGATTGACCTGACATCAATAGGTATAGGTGCAATCATAGGTGCTGGAATATTTGTTATAACGGGGCAAGTCGCAGCAAACTACACCGGTCCAGCCATAGTTCTTTCTTTCGCTCTTGCTGGACTCACAGTAGCGGTAAGCGCACTTGTGTATGCTGAGCTCAGCTCAAGATTCCCTGTTGCTGGAAGCTCTTATAGCTACACATACGCATCTCTTGGAGAGTTCCTCGCATGGATTGTCGGGTGGGACCTGCTTTTAGAGTACGGCGTATCTACCGCAGCAGTAGCAAGCGGTTGGTCTGGATACTTCCGCTCCCTCCTTGAAAAAAACTTCGGAATAACCCTTCCAGATATAATAAGTGGGAAAGTCAAAATTTTCTGGCATTTCCACTTCGACCTCATTGCAATGTTGATAGTAATTGCAATATTTATCCTCCTTTTTATAGGTATAAAAGAAAGCTCAAATGTGAATATCTTTATTGTCTTTGTGAAATTGTTCACTCTCACACTCTTTCTTGTGGTAAGTTTGATATTTATAGGTATAAACAAAGAGAACCTTTCACCATTTATACCACCAGAAGGAACAAATTTTAAGGGAGAAAGAGCTTTTGGATTGTTCGGCATACTCCGAGGTGCAAGCATAATTATTTTTGCCTACCTTGGCTTTGACGCTGTCTCTACCGTTGCAGAAGAAACAAAAAACCCAAGAAAAACAGTCCCCCTCGGAATAATCCTCTCACTTCTCATAAGCACAATTTTTTATATACTTGTGAGCTTTTCCCTCACAGCAATAGTCCACTACTCAGAACTCAATGTGAACGACCCACTGGCAAAAGCAATGTACATACACGGATACAACATAATAGGGAACATAATAGCAATCGGAGCAATAATCACAATAACAAGTGTTATGATAACCATGGGAATAGGTTTCACACGAGTCGCCTACGCTCTCGCAAGAGATGGACTCCTATTCTCACAGTTCGCAAGAGTTCATCCAAAATTCAAAACTCCTTATGTGTCTACTCTGTTCGGTGGAATATTTCTGAGCATTCTCGCAGGAACTGTGCCACTCATAGACCTTGTAGAACTTGTAAATGTCGGAACTCTTTTTGCATACTTTATAGCAGGTGTCTCTGTGCTATACCTGAGAGTGAAGAAAACGCCCGGCGGAACATATAAAGTTCCCCTACCATTTTTACTCATACCGATAAACTTAGCCCTGATAATCTTCGTTCTTTCAGGATTACCAAAAATAACATGGATAAGAGTGGTTGTGTGGCACGCCATAGGTTTTATGATATACTTCTTTTATGGATACCGAAACTCCCGCAAGCTCCAGAAAGAAATAGAAGAAACTCAGGATTGAAAAACATCATCTGTAAATCACTGAAAAAGGGATATTAATGGGAAAATTTCAGGAACAGATCCCTCGCATATCATAACGACATAAGAGTTGAAAATAGGGAAAGCACAGCCAGAAAATTTTGGCGGAAAAGATAGTTCTATACCGCTATCTGAAAAGAAGCAATCCCTCATCAGCTCTACCTTAAAAACCGGAAGGTTATTCATTTTCTTCCCTCCAACCACAATTACATTACCAAAAACCTCAAATGCAGAAAAGTTAAATCTTGGCTCAATCATTTTTCCTCCAATCTCAAACCTTTCTCTATCTATATCAAATGATTCACAGTCCGCAATCTCAATCCGATCGTCTGAATAACCTCCGAATGCGAAAACTTTCTGCCCCACTTTCACAACTACTCCCTCCTTCCTCTTGATCCCCAAGATCTTCTCTCTATATGAAACCTTGAATTTGTTCCCCTCTCTTATGATGTACAAAATCTCATACTCGCCTTCCTCGGGATAATAAACTAAAATTTTCGCTAATCCTTCTGAAAAATCCAAAATAACCGTATGCGAATTCAGAGTAATTCCACAGGGAAATGAGATAAAGGGCTTGTTCTCGTAATCAGTCAGAACCTCACAGTATCCCTTATCTTCTCCGCCAGCAATTAAGACATTTTCGCCCCAGAAAATAGCGTTTGCGCCGCTTCTTGAAATGTTCAAAGGATAGAAATTGAAAGTACCGCTTACAGGATCAAAAAATTCAACTATATTGACCTTACCCTGAGAGTTCTGACCACCAGCAATAAAAATTCTACCCGACTTCACAAAGAGCAAAAAGTTCCTCCTTGGAGTAAAGCTTCCAACTCTATCAACTTTCCAGGTGAGATAGTCAAGTTTAAATATCTCTCCGAACTCGGTAAAAACAAAGAGGTTGTTCTCCATCTCAACAAGTGAAACCCAAGTTTCAGTTCTTATACCTGGTCTGAAAAGAGGAAAAAGAACAGATTTTTTAGGAATAACAAGAACTGAAACACTGTTATTTTTTTTGACAGAAAAGATCGGACTAACTCCTTCTGCAATAAACGAGTTATCTTTTTTTGCTCTCAAAAGAACTCTCATTTTTTCGGGATAGTTTTTCAGCTCAACGCTCCGATAAGGTTGAAGTTCAGATACATAAAAAATCTTCCCGCTTTCGTCCAGAACAGCAAGCTCTACACTATCGTAAAAAACCGGAAAAATTCTCTCTATCTTTACATCAAGATTGAGATTACCATTTTTAGAACACGAAAGAAGGAACAAAATGAGTAGAGAGAATATACGGAATCTTATCTTCTTTAAAATTTTTTCTTCTATCATACTCAATTATATCACTGGTAGATTGTTATTTTAAGAACTGTGGAAGGTTTGTTCTTCAACGAGAAAAAGATGATTACCCCCGATGTTATCGCCAGACCTCCAACGACCCCCCATATCAGAGGATTTTTCACAAAGGAGTTCTTCTTCTCATCGTGAAAGTCAAAAGTTATGAGTTCATCTTGAGATATAAATTTTTCTACACATTCCTCACCGACACAGATTATTTTGAATCCATAGCTTATTTTCTCTTTGCAGGGAGTTCTACAAAATTTTTCGCCATTTATGAACACATCTTCTCCGCGACGAGAAACCACCGTTATTGTAAAAAACTTTTTTTCTCTTTCAAGCTCTTCTCTTATGCTTTTTACAAACTCTTTTATTTTCTGCGGGATATAAATATCTTTATCTATGCTGTCTGCTATTTCAGGGAAGATGAAAATTGCTTTTGAAAAATTCTCTCTTGCGTATTCGGTTTTTCCTTCCATGAAAAAAGAAATGCCATCAATCAGAAATGTTTTTGAATAAATTTCTATGGCAGGTTTATTGCGGAGGGATTTTATAATTCTTTTTCTTATCCTTCCTGTGATCTCTCTTGCTTTTTCTCCTTCAAATGTTATGGCTAATTTTTTTGCGTTTTCAATCTCAAAATTCAGCAGTTCATCTGAATACGCCCTTGCAAATATGAAAAACAGAAAAAGAAAAAAAATAAAAAATCTCATCTTAACAAAAAAGATTAAATTTTAAAAACAAAAAATCAAATCCGGAAGATATTTTACACAAGGTCTACAAAGAGGTCAAAGATAGAAAGCAATCCTTTGACAAAAACCCTTTGAGGAATCTTAAACCCATCCAGATTTTTAAGTTCAAGCTCGGCAAAAGAGAAAGATTCCTTTATATCTTCCGATGGAAAAACTTTAAGTTTATCATCACTAACATAATTTATGTGAAACATCTTTTCAGAAAAGTCCTCATTATCTCCGAATATATCTTTTTTATCTGCGCTCAGAAAGTCAAGAAAAAGAGCGACTGGGTCTTTAAATTCCTCGTCTTCCGAATAATCATCTTCTCTTTTGAACTCCCTTCCATCTGTTTTAGCTTCTAAATACCTTGTCTGACGAGTTATATAGCCACTGCTTTGATCAAAAACAACAGAAGAAAAATACGAAAACCTGCTGTGTTTTGTGATGAGTTTTAAGATATATGACGGTTCAAATTCAACCTCAACATTATATACCTCCCCCGAAGAATAAGTTGAAAGTTTTATACCTCCTATAGGAATTTTCCCAAGAGACAGCAAAGATGCGATAAACTGCGGAACTGATACCTCCTTCAAAATCTCCTTGACCGCATCTTTATCTATGCTGAAATGGACTTTATAGAGCACTGATTGATTTGGCAGATTAATTTTCCTGAACTTTATTTTTTTCTCTTTTTTTCTTGTTCTTTCAATCTTGGCAGGATAAGTTTTTGTTCTCACTCTTGAACTTCCTGATTTTGCTCCTCTCTTACTTCTAAACTTTACCATAAAAGAAATTATAAAATATTCCCAAAAAGAAATAGGTATTTTGCTTGAAAATCAAAGTGTTTTCTCAAATATTGTTAATCCCTATCCTCAACCAGTAATTTTTATGAAGATATGAGAGAAGTGTTTTGTGAAGCGATAGGAAAGGCAGTTATACTTCCAGAAAAATGCGAAAAAATAGTGAGCTTTTCTCCATCAATAACAGAAGCACTTTTTGAAATGGGAATTGGCTCAAAAATCGTCGGAGTCAGTGTGTATTGCGTTAGACCCGAAGAAGCAAGAAAAAAAGTCATCGTTGGATCTTACTCAACCTTCAAAAAAGAAAAATTAAAAGAACTGAACCCAGACATCATATTCACTACAACAGGATACCAACTTGAATTTGCAAAAAAACTATCAGAAGATTTCCCAGTATATGCGATAAGATTACCAACAAACCTCGCCGATGTTATATCAACCTGCTGTGAAGCTGGTCTCGTAGCCGGATACTACGAACAAGCAAGAAAACTAGAAAAAAAACTCCTCTCCAAAATCCATGAAAATATTTCGGATTTGAAAAACGATGAAGAAAAGAAAATTTCAATATATGTTGAGATTGACCTCGGAGGACCTATAACTTTCGGAGCTTATAGCTATATCACAGATACCCTTGAACTCCTCGGATTCAAAAATATATTCGGTCAAATAGGTAAAGAATGGCTGAAACCAGATGAAGAATATATAAAAGAAAAAAATCCAGAAATTATAATATACGAACCGAAAATGTTCTCAAAAAGAAGAGATAAAAACGAGATAATTGAAAAACTCACAAAAAGATTCGGAAAAATAAAGGCAATTGAAGACGGAAATGTATTTATTACCCCGGGAATATACGACTTTTTAGCTCACCACGGACCATCTCTGATAAATGAAGTAATACCATGGCTAAAAGAGATAAAAAGAATTTTCCTCATCAAAAAAAAGAATAACTAACTCGCATAAGCAAGTATGTTATCTCCTGAAAAGTCAAATATGACAACTTCTGTATGTATTCCGAAATCGTTGCATTTTTTCTTTGCAAGTTCAGCAACTTTCTGAAAAACATTTTTTAATCCGTATGATTTGGCGAGTTCTGCAAACTGTCTCGCAGTGTTTGCTCTCCTCAGTTCATTACAAATCTCATCACTTGCTTCCTCCCTTGCGAGAGATACAAGAAAATCTATATCTACACTTGATTTTTTGGCATGAGTGAACTCCTCTCCCTTTGCCACCTTTGATATTTTAGCCAAAAAGCCGGCGATTATAACACGTGAGATGTTTTTCTGCTTTGCATATTTCAAAGTAAAGCTGATAAAGTCCCCAACATCAACAAAAGCGACATCTGGAAGATATGGGAAAAACTTTTTAGCTAATTCTTCGCTTTGGCGTCCCGTGGTGCATACTATTGTATCACAGCCGGATTCTTTGGCAACAGATATCTGACGGGCTATTGATGCTTTCCATGCACCGGTAGAATAAGGTACAACAATTCCCAAAGTGCCGAGAATTCCTATCCCGCCTATCACTCCGAGACGCTCAAGCATTGTTTTTTTCGCTCTCTCTCTACCTTCGGGAGCGAATATCTCAACTTCAAGGGTTATTTCATCTTCTTTAAAGCCAAGCTCAAGCGCTGCTGATATTACCGCTTTTTTTATCATCTTGCGGGGTACAGGAGTTATATCTGGCTCTCCGACTTCAATGCCAAGCCCAGGTTTTGTGACACGCCCTATGCCTTCTCCACCTATTATCTTTACTCCTTTTTCCCTGGAAAATCTGACAATTGCTCCTATTTCAGCACCGTGAGTGACATCAGGGTCATCTCCCGCATCTTTTATAGTAGAAGCAATTGCTTCACCGTTTAACTTCTCTGCTCTGAATATTTCAAGACAAGCGGTTCTATCTTTGACGGGAAGCTCAACTTCAACCTTTTTTACTTCTTCTAAATTTTTTCCGAGCAAAATATATGTTGCAGCTTTGGCAGAACAGGAAGCACATGTTCCGGTAGTCCACCCCTCTCTTAACTTACCTGACTTTATCCTCTCAGCTCTTTCTTCTCTTGTCTCTTCCATCTGCTAAAATAACTGAAAAATTGAAAAAAAATTATCTCTTGCTCTCTGCCAAAACTTCTTCAAGATAGTTCTTTATTTTCATCATTGATGAGTTTATATCTTCCACTATCACTTTTGAATTACCACATGTTGACATAAAGTTTGTATCACCAGCCCATCTTGGGACAACATGGATATGTATATGTTCTTCAAGTCCTGCTCCCGCTATCCTTCCGATGTTTATACCTATGTTAAATCCGTGTGGCTTTATTGCTTTTTTCAAAGCTCTCATAGAGAGCTCAAGAAGCTCTAAAAGTTCAACCTTTTCTTCAAAGGGAATATTTTCAAGCTCAGCAGTATGCGTCTTCGGGCAAATCATAACATGACCAGAATTATAAGGGTATTTATTCATTATCACGAATGCGTTTTTTCCCTTATAGACAACTAATTTATCATCTTCTCCCCTCCAAGCTTCGCATAAAAAACATTTTTCCTTCTCGTCTTTCTGAGAACCTTCCTTTGCCTTTTCTATATACTCAATCCTCCACGGAGCCCAAATTATCTTCCTCATAATGTAAAAGTAAAAATTAATCAAGTCAAAACAATTTTACATTTTAGCTCAAAGAATGCTAAAAAGGTAGTGCAATATCAGAACTCCGGCTCTCTGATTATTTTGAAACCGTCAAAAGAAAAATCAATCTTCTCTTCTTTGAAAGATACATTTTTTATCTCCAACCTCACTCCGAACTTTCCTCTGATAACTTCAACTTTTCTTATAGGAAAAGCAATCGGATTGAGATATAATCTTATCAAACTGACATCTTTGAGAACATTCTTTTTGGGATAAAGCTCAAAAACGTCTTCTTCAACTTTCTTGACGATGAAGAAATCAAAAACTTTATCTGACCCCCTGAGAAGTTCAAAGAGAAGGTTTTGAGAGACCTCATCTTTTAGCTCCTTCGCATACACCTTATTTTTATTTTTCATTACAAAATAGATAAATGTTCCATCTGATAGAACCTCTTCTTCTCCACGATATGATATTTTGAAGTTGAACGGCTTTGAAAAAATAATCCTTCCCTCTCTTCTTTTCACTGGACCGGAGTATTCAAAAATTTCTTCTTGAAAGTCCGCCTGCCAGTTTTTAATTTTCTGCAAAGAAAAAAACTTCTGCTTCAGCTCATCTTGAAAGGAAGAGAGAACACCCGAATCAAAGAAAAAGACAGATAATAAGAAAATAAAAAAAGATACAGGAAGAAAATATGAGAGCAAAAGAGAAGATACTTTGCTTTGACTAAATTTCATTTTAGACGATAGCTCGCTATCTTTAAGAAGACAAATACATCTCATCAATAATATTTTTATACCTCTGCATTATCGTTTTCCTTTTTACCTTCAAAGTTGGTGTCAAAGAACCATCTTCTATCGTGAAATCCTCAGCAATTATCCTGAACTTCTTTATCGTTTCAAAAGAAGCGAGGTTCTTATTCACTTCATCTATAACTTTCTGTATCTCGTTGTAGATCTCCTTGCTCTCAACAAGTTTGTTGTAGTCCTTCTCTAAACCCCTTGCTTCGGCAAACTTCAAAACCTCATCTTTATTAAGAGTTATAAGAGCAACACAATATGGTCTCATATCTCCTATAACAACCGCTTGACTTATAAGAGGTGACTTTGCCTTTATAGAGTTCTCTATTGGCTGTGGAGCAACATACTTACCACCTGCGGTCTTTATAAGGTCTTTTTTCCTGTCTGTTATTTTCAGGAAACCATCTTCATCAAACTCTCCTATATCACCAGTGTGGAACCAGCCGTCTTTTGTGAATACCTCTTCTGTCTCTTTTGGTTTCTTCCAGTATCCTTTCGCTATGTTAGGTCCTCTCACTACAATCTCACCATCTTCGGCTATCTTCACCTCAACCCATTTTAAAGGTTTCCCAACAGTTCCGAACTTGAACTCCTTTATGGTATTTATAGATATAGCAGGAGTTGTTTCGGTGAGCCCGTATCCTTCAAGTATAAGTAGCCCTGCTTTCCAGAAGAACTCAGCGATCTCTTTTGAAAGAGGAGCTCCCCCAGATATGAAAAATCTTATTCTACCGCCTAACCTTTTGTGAATTTTTGAGAAAACGAGTTTGTGTGCAATTTTGTGCTTCAAAGATAGAAAAATCGGCATCTTCTCTCCTCTTTTCCTGTATTCTCCTGCCTGCTCTCCAACTTTCAGAGCCCAATCAAATATTTTCTTTTTGACTGGACTTGACTCAACCTCAGATTTAACTCTTGCATATACCTTTTCAAAGACCCTTGGTACAGATGGGAATACAGTGGGAGCAACTTCTGGCAAATTCTCCACGACTTTATCTATGCTTTCTGCAAATGCGATTTTCACCCCGAATCTCGGATGAACATACTCAACCGCTCTCGCAAAAGAATGAGCAAGAGGCAAAAACAGAAGAACAACATCATCTGAAACAATATCTCGCAAGTCATAAAGCATCTCAACCATAGAAAGATGATTGAGGTGAGTTTGAATAACTCCTTTGGGAACACCTGTTGTGCCAGATGTATAAACCAAAGTTGCTATATCATCAAGCTTTATCTTCTCTATATTATCTCTTATCTCTTTTTCGTATTTGGAGAGATTTTCTCTTCCGATTTTCTCAAAGGTGCTGAACCTCATCACAAAGTCATCCTCTATCACACTCTCATCAAAAGATATTACACGAGAAACAAGTGGAATTTCTTTCCTCTTTGACCTCATCTCCTCAATTATGCTTTTACTTTCAGCAAAGACAAAAACAGAGTCAGAATCATTCATTATGTATGAAGATTGATTAAAAGGCAGAGAGTGATATATTGGAACCGATATACCTCCCGCAAGCTGAATTCCGATGTCTGCAATAACCCACTCCAGCCGGTTATACGAATATATAGAAGCTCTTTCTCCTTTTTTGAAACCAAGATGTATCAGCGCGGAAGCTATAAACTTAGCCCTCTCAAAAAAGTACCTCCATGTTATATCTTTCCACTGACCATCTTGCTTCCAAGAATAAGCTACATTATCTGGTGTCTCCTCCACCCGCCACCTGAAAAGGTCAGGAATGTTTCTGAAAGGTATTTTTATTTCTCCCTCCATTTTTACACTCATAGAGCTTTTACCTCCGTTATCTGACGTTATCTGAAAAATTTAATAATTCCATAAAAAATTTAAACAGTTCTTCTCCGATTTTCAACAAAAAAATACCTATAATTTGTGAATAAATCTACAATACGGACCTCCTTCGGAAAGAATTTTTCCTTCTATCTCCAGAGAGTAGTTTTTATTCAACCTTCTGAAAGTAGATAATTCAAATTCTTTTACAAGAAAGTGGCAGAACTCTGAATGATTGTTGAGAACCCGCGCAAAAGGACAGAACATCTCAAACTTTTCAGCATGCTCTTTTTCTTTCACTTCCCATCTACCTTTCACTCCGAAAATTTTGTCTTCCATATCTTGAATTTTTGAAAGTTCGCGCATATCATCGTATCGGTTTATTTTCAGGAGTTTAGCCATAATTGGCGCTCTTGCAGACCCCAAAAACCTCATAAAAGGAAGCATAATCTTTATGGCTTTCTCCTTACCTAAAAAAACCTTCAAGGTTATGTAAAACCTCACAATGAAAAACGCAAATTTCCTCAGAAAAAAGTTCATAAGTATATTTTAACACCTAAAAATCTTTTGAAGAAAAATTTTCTGTTCAAAAAACTGTACGACTATTTTGCTTTTACCTCAACTTTATTGTTTATAAGGTCAGCAAATATGAAAATCCTTCTATCTTTTTCTACTTTCACAGGAATTTCTTTCTCTTCGGTAGAAGTTCCAACCTGTAATGTATTGCTGAGATCTTCCCGTTTTACAACTCTCAATTTTAAAACATTCTCTCCTTCTTTTGCTTTGAAATCTACAACAGGTGTCTTCCCTATAAAAGTTCCGTTCAAAAAAACATCGCAATCTGGAATGGAATTGATTGATATGTACCCGTGATATGATTCTGCTTTCTGACTTTTATCTTTCACCTGCTTAACCTCTTTCAACTTTTTCTCTACCTTCTCAAATCTCTCTTTCGCAGAATTATTCTTTCCTTCTGACGGAATATTCTCTTTTTCGTCTTTCTCCTTCAACTGATGACCTGCTGTATTTTCTCCTTGAAGATGATAAAAAGTTTGAGAGATGTTCTGAGAAAATCCTTCCTCTGAAATTTTGCTAACTTCACTATTTCCGGTCCTGTTGGTATTTCCTTTTTCTCGTGCTCTCATAAGAAGAAAACCAAAGAGAATTCCAAGAATAATGAAAGATGCTCCCCAAGATATGGCTATCAGATTTCGTTTTTTTCTATCTGCGGTATATGTATTTTTCTCATATAAACTGAACTTCGGTTGATGCAAAATGAACTGAGCGAGGTCTTTTTCTGTGATAATCTTGAAGGAGTTAATAATTTTGTAAAGTTCGCGCAGAAAATCTTCTGGCTTACTGAATCTATCAACACTTTGAGCAATTTTTCTCAACTTTTTGTTGTCTGTCATCTCAAGAATGATCTTTGAAAGCGCCTTCATATCAGATTTTATACTCTTTTTCTCATCTGCCGAGTAATACTCAGGAGTAATGAAATTATGGCTCTTTGCACAGTCAAGAACCTTAACCTCGCCATCATAAGTTATAACTATATTAGATGGAGTTATGTCTCCGTTATACTCTCCTTTTGAACATATGAAATCAAGAAATCTCAAAATCTCAAGAGAAATAAAGATTGAAATTTCAGGGGGCAAAATACCTTGCTCAGAAATAACATCTCTCAAAGTCCTCCCAACAACATACTCTTTAACTATGCATATATTTCCTTCCTCATCTTCAAAAAAATCATAGACCTGCGGTGTTTTATACCTTATTTTAGAGAAAAACTCATACTCCTCTCTGGCTATGTCAAAATTTTCTCTTTTATAAACTTTCAGTATAACATTTTTCCCTATGACTTTGTCGTAGCACAGATAAACCCTGCATATATTACTTTCAGAAAGCAGGACTTTATCTTGAAACCTCATCAGATAGCAAAATAAAAATTAAGTTCTCTCCAATATTTTTCAAGTTTCATAATAAAGTTAAAGTCCCACAATAAGTCCAAAAGATTAACTTTTATATCATGGAGAGAACAATAAAAATAGAAAAAAAATTCCTTGAAATTTCTGTTGGAGAGCTTATAGTCATCAATGGGAAAGATAAAGGTAAGATTTTCAAACTTGCATCAAGGGAAGTATTAGTAGGCACATCACCATCGTGTGAGATAAGGTTGTCTGACCCAACAGTATCAAGAACACACTGCAAAATATTCTGGAACGACGAAGTGAAAATGTTTCAGGTTCAAGACCTCGGAAGCACAAACGGAACACTTATAAACAAAATTCCCGTAGTGAATGCTTTCTTACCCCCAGAATCGGTAATAACCCTGGGAGAAACCGAAATGGTATTCAAGCAATCTGGCAAAAAAAGACAAATAGAACTTTTTCCTGATGAAAACTTCTTCGGATGTGTCGGAGTGAGTCAAGCTATGAGAGAGATATTTTCAATAGCGCTAAAATCTGCTCAAACAGATCTGAACATACTTATAGAAGGAGAGACAGGAGTAGGTAAAGAGGAGCTTGCAAAAGCCATACATAAAGCAAGTCCAAGGAAAGAAAAGAACTTTATCGTATGCGATGTCACAACAATACCAAAAGAGCTTTTTCTGACTGAACTTTTCGGCTATGAAAAAGGCGCATTCACGGGAGCAGATAAAAGCAAAAAAGGACTCGTTGAACTCGCTGATGGAGGAACCCTATTTATAGATGAAATAGGTGAAATTTCACCGCAAGACCAAGCTCACCTTCTCAGATTCGTTGAAAAAAAAGAATTAAGACCCATAGGCTCAAATATAATAAAGAAAGTTGATGTGAGAATAATCTCCGCCACTTCAAAAAATATAGACGAAGAGGTTGAAAAAGGAAATTTCAGAAGCGACCTCTTTTTCCGACTAAGTCAATTCAGAATAAAAATTCCTCCACTCAGAGAAAGAAAAGAAGATATATTTCCACTGATATTAGATACTCTGAGAAAACTGACCGATGATGAGAAAAAAATAAATATGCTCTATGATTTTCTGCAGAAAAATTCGTCTTTCATACTGAGCTACAACTGGCCGGGAAATGTAAGAGAACTCAAAAACTTCACCGAAAGGTTTTACAGAATATGGGAAATAACAGGAGAGATGAAGGTTGATATTCCCTTTATGTCAATAAAAAACGAAACACCCCAAGATAAATATGACTTCAAATATCAGAAAAGAAAGATAATTGAAGATTTTGAAAGAGCATATATTATAGAGCTATATCAAAGGTGCAAAGGAAACATTTCAGAGTGTGCAAGATTAGCAAAAGTAAACAGAAAATACATGGAAAAACTCATAAGAAAATATATAAAGAACGAAACAAGTAATTTTTGACCAGAAACCAGAAATTAAAGATATGTTTTTTTCTTCTCCCTCTCAAAAAATATTGCTCTACCTATTCTCAAAATTGTGGCTCCTTCTTCAACAGCTACCTTGAAGTCATCAGACATGCCCATGGAAACCTCTCTCAAAAGATTTTCTCTTATCCCTCTTTTTATGCATTCCTCTCTTATTTTCATAAGCTTTCTGAAATATTTTCGTGAATCTTCCGGGTCTTTGGGAGGAGCCGGAATTATCATCATTCCCACAACTTCAATATAAGAAAGTTTCATATTCTCCTGAACCTCTGAAAAGAACCGAAAAACATCATCTGGGTGTATTCCATGCTTTGTTTTCTCCTCGCTTATATTGACCTGAATGAGCGCTTTGAGTTTTGCACCCGATTTTTCACACCTTTTTTCAAGCTCCCGAAGAAGCTCAATTGAATCGACAGAATGAATGAAATCAAAGTTGTTCGGAATAAACTTCGCTTTCCTGCTCTGCAGATAACCGATAAAATGCCACGAGATTTTGATGTCTTGAAGTTCTTGCTTTTTACCGAGCGCCTCCTGAACATAATTTTCTCCAAAGTCATCTATTCCCGCCTCATGAGCGAACCTGATAAAAACTGCTGGAAATGTCTTTGAAACAGCAACTATTTTTATTTCATCTGGGCTCCTGCCAACTTTCGCACATGACTCAAAAATCTCCTCTTTTACTCTCCTTATATTATCAAAAATCTTTCTCTTGACCTCTTCCAATGTACCAATATCTTGAACTGAACTTGAAAATTTTTCCAGCATATAATTTGCAAGAAATTGAATATAATATAAATTAAGCGATGAAGAAAATCTGGAGGAAAAAGATAATAAACCAGAATTTGGCAAAAGAAATCGCGGTAAGTTTAAATATACCCGATTTTCTTGCAGAAATACTTGTAGGGAGGTCAATAGATACTCCGAGCAAAGTTGAGAAATTTCTGAACCCAAAAATAGAACATGCAGAAAATCCGTATATCTTTCCTGAAATGAAAAAAGCATCGCAACGTCTTGCGGAAGCTATAATGAAAGGAGAAATAATTGGAATTTTTTCAGATGCAGATGCAGATGGAATAACGGCAGCAGCAATAATATCTAATTTTGTAAAGGATTGCGGAGCGGAAAAAAACCTCATTGTAAGAGTTCCATCAAGAGATAAAGAAGGATACGGTCTGACAAAAGATTTCATAGAAGAAGTGAGAAAAAAAGGAGGGCACCTGATAATAACTGCTGATTGCGGAATAAGAAACCACGAAGAGATAAAATACGCAAAAATTTTGGGCATAGATGTTATAGTATGCGACCACCACCACACAGATTACTACCTACCACAAAACGCATACGCAATACTTCACCCTACAACAATCCCAGAAGAAAGCTCAGCAAAATTTCTCTCAGGAGCAGGAGTATCATTTGAACTCATAGCAGCAACAAGAAACGAACTCAAAAAAGCAGGAAAAGAACTACCGCGACCGAGAAACTACCTTGACATCGTCTCAATAGGAACAATAGGAGATATGGTTCCACTCATAGGAGACAACAGAATATTTGTAAAACACGGAATAGAAAATATAAGAAACGGAAACGGAAGATTAGGATTGAACACGCTTATCCAAAAAATAAACATAAAGAAAGAAAAAATAACATCACAAGATATACAGATGAGAATAGTGCCCAGAATCAATTCATCTGGAAGAGCGGGAAGACCCGAAGTATCCTTCAGATTGCTCGTAGAAGAAGACATAAGAGAAACAGAGAGAATATCAAATGAGATAGAAATTATGAACTCGTGGAGAAAGGAAGCAGTACAGAGTATCCTTGAGGAAATAGAGTTCTACGGGTTTATAGATGATTCCAGATTTTCCTGTGTAGCTTGGGGAAAGGACTGGCACGAAGGGGTATTAGGACTTGTCGCAGCAAAAATCCTTGAAAAAACAGGAAAACCAACATGCGTAATTTCGGTAAGAGAAGATATAGCAAGAGGTTCTCTACGCTCACCAGAATTCCTAAACATAATGGGAGTTCTCGATAAATTATCTCACTTACTTGTAAAATATGGAGGACACTCACAGGCAGCAGGAATAGCTCTTCTTCCAGAAAAAGTTCAAGAATTTGCAGAGTCATTTGAATCAGAAGTGAAAAAGAGCTTGAAAAACTCCATACCACAAATCATATTTGAATTTGATCAATATCTGAACCTTGAAGATATAAGAGCAAAGGAACTTTCTCAGGTTCTACTCCTCGAGCCGTTCGGTGAAGGTAATCCTAATCCCATATTCTTTGTAGAAGGAGAAATAGTAGAAAGCAGGTTTGTTGGCAAAGATGAAAACATACTCAAAATGCTCGCTAAAACAAAAGATGGTTTTGTAGAAATTGTTTCTTTCAATCATAAAACGGAGCTGTTTTTAGGAAGAACAAAATTCATCGCTAAAATAAGAAGCTCTCACTGGAGCGATCTCGGATTTGAATTTGAGCTAATAGAAATCCAAAGGTAAAGCCAGAAAATAATAAAAGACCCCGAAAATAATAAAAAACAGCAAAAAGAAAATCTTAACAAGCAAAGATAAAAAATTAAAGGTATGATAGTAGTTCTCAAACCAGACATAAAAGACGAAGAAATAGAAAAAATCGTAAAAAAGATTAAGGAGCTTGGATTAGAACCAAAAATACTTCAAGGAGAATTTTTAAAGGTCATTGCCTGCATAGGCGAAGAAAGAATAGAGGGATTAAAAGAAACAATTGAGTCCTTATATGGAGTTGAAAAAGTTCTCCAGGTTATGCATCCTTACAAGTTAGCAGCAAAGGAGACAAATCCCCAAGGCACAAAAATAAGGATAAAAGATGTAGTGATAGGTGGAGAAGAATTTATAGTGATGGCAGGTCCCTGTTCAGTAGAAAATGAAGAGCAGATAATGAAAACAGCGGAATGGGTGAAAAAAGCGGGAGCAAAAATTCTGCGCGGAGGCGCTTTCAAACCCAGAACATCCCCCTACTCGTTCCAGGGGCTCGGAGAAGAGGGATTGAAACTCCTGCGAAAAGCAGCAGATAAATATGACCTTCTTGTGATAACCGAAGTCCTTGACCCAAGAGATGTAGAAATAGTAGCAGAGTACAGCGATATTTTACAGATAGGAACCAGAAACGCTCAAAACTTCCCACTCCTCAGAGAGGTAGGTAATACAAGAAAGCCAGTTCTCCTCAAAAGAGGTATGTACAATACCATTGAGGAATGGCTACTCGCAGCAGAATATATACTCTCCGGAGGGAACCCAAACGTAATACTATGCGAAAGAGGAATAAGAACTTTTGAAACAGCTACAAGAAATACACTTGACCTATCAGCAGTACCCGTTCTGAGAGAAAGAACTCACCTCCCCGTAGTTATAGACCCATCTCATGGGACCGGTAAGAGAAATTATGTTCCTCCGATGGCTTACGCAGCTCTTGCAGCAGGAGCAGACGGACTTTTAATAGAAGTTCATCCACAACCAGATAAAGCTCTTTCAGATGGAGCTCAATCCCTTACACTTGAAATGTTCTCCGAAATGATGGAAAAACTCAGAAAATTAGCCCCTGTTGTAGGTAGAAAATTATAAGATAAATAAAAGCTCAAAAGATTATGGAGATTGCTTTTTTAGGTCTTGGGAACCTCGGGAGAGCAATAGCAAAAAGGTTAAAAGAGTTCTTCGGAAAAGAAATCACTCTATACGTATGGACAAGGGATATCTCAAAAGCAGAACTCGTATCATCAGAGTTGGGAGCTATAAGATTGCTTTCACCTTCAAAAATTCCAGAAAGCGCGAGATTTGTATTTTTATGCCTATTTGACAGCAACGCAGTAGAAGAAACAATTAAAAAAATCTCAATAAAAAACAAAATACTGATTGACCTTACAACAAATTTTCCAGACAAAGCTTTGACCTTTGAAGCTTACACAAGAGAAAACGGAGGAGAATACATAGAATCACCTGTTTTAGGTAGCGTTATTCCAGCTTCTCAGGGAAAGCTCACAGCAATTGTAGCATGCAGGAAAAACATATTTGATGAATCGGAAAAACTTATAAAAGCAATAGCGGAAAAAATATTCTTTCTGGGAGAAGAATTTTCAAAGCCATCAATTTTGAAGCTTATAAACAACCTCGTACTTGGAAGTTTTATGTTAGCTATCGGAGAGGCGGTAGCTATCGGAGAAAAAATGGGGTTTTCACCTGAGCTTATCGTAGATATTCTTATGTCGGGAGCTGGAAAATCTTCAATTCTTGAAGCTAAAAAATCAAAAATTATCTCAAAGGATTTTTCCCCACATTTTTCGGTATCTCTGATAGCAAAAGACCTGAAATATCTTGATGAGTTTTTGAAAGAGAAAATAGGAGAGCGAGATTTTTTCTTCTCAAAAGTAGAGGAGATATTTGAGAGAGCAAAAAACAATCACTTTGCACAGCTTGACTTCTCATCTGTATATGCCTTCATCCTCAAAAATCTGGAAGATAAGGAAACGAAAAAAGAAAATCACAAAAAATAAAAAGGTAGATGAGCTTTGAGAAAATACTTCTATTCTTCAAGCCAGGGTTAGATATAAAAGAAATTCTCACCGTAGCAGAAAAGATCTCAAAATTCGGGAAAAAAATATACATATTAAAAGAACCACAAAGTGAAGAAGTCCTCAAAACAGCAGAAAAAAACAATATCAAAATAAATGTTATTGAAAGCGAAAAACTGAAAGAAGAGGGTGTAGAACTCATAACAGTTTTAGGTGGTGATGGGGCAATTTTAAGAGCGTTTCACAAAATAATAGAATCGAAAATAAATATCCCTGTTTTTGGAATAAACAGGGGAAGAGTGGGATTCCTCTCTTTCGGAACCGAAGAGAAATTAGACGATGTGCTTCAAAAAGTTTTTGAGGGAAGGTTCAGAGTAGAAAAAAGAAAAACATTAGAAGGAGAGATCCTCGGAAGAAAAATATATGCGGTAAATGATTTCGTCATAAAAAGTTCAGATGGATTAGCTGATTTTGAGATCAGAACAGAAAAAGAGTATATCGGCTCGGTAAGAGCAGATGGACTAATTATTTCATCTCAGATCGGCTCAACGGCTTACAACATATCAGTAGGTGGTCCAATAGTGTATCCCGACCTAGAAGTGATAATCATATCTTTTATCGCTCCTTTTTCACTATCAGCGAGGTCAATAATACTTTCAGAAAAGAACAAAATATTTGTTGAGGTAAAAACCAGCTTTGTCGTCTTCGCAGATGGGAAGAAAATCCAAGTCCCACAAACCAAAGAAGAGAAAAAAACCCTTTCTTTTCAATTGTCTGATTTCCAGATAAAACTCGTAAAAGCAGAAAAATCAAGCTTCTTTCAATCTTTGAGAACCAAACTAAAATGGCTTGAACAATAACTTTTCAGAAATCACCTCTCCTTATCAGATAAAATTGACTTCAAAAACTTATCTCTGTAAGCTCTATCTATCAAAGAAGGGTCAACTTCTGTGGCAAGAGAAAGATATTCCATAGCTTTATCTTTATCGCCCTTTGCAGCGTAAAGAGAAGCTAAATTGAAAAACTTAGCTCCCTTTTCTTTGTAATCCTGAGGTTCTATTGAGTTCAAAATGCTCTCCGCCAAATCAAATTTTCCGAGGTTTATATAAACAGTGGAGAGATTTACAAGTATCCTTGTATCTTGCGGTCTTATGCTTTTTGCCGATTCAAGAAAGCTGATTGCTTTTTCGTAATCTTTAAGTTGGGCATAGCTTAATCCAATAGCAGAAAGAGCTAAAAACCTCACCTCATTCTCATCAAATATCCTCTCCGGAATTTTCAATTTGTAATCTTTGACAGAAGGAGAATTCGCTATTTCATCAATAGCCTTCTGACCATATTCTATTGCCTTTGCGTAATCTCCCTTCATATAGTATGCGTTCGCAACAATAGCGTAAGCTTCGGGAATATTCGCAGGATTAGAATAAGTTGAGCTCAAAACATACTCAATTCCCCTATCTATTTGACCAAGTTGAATGTACATTCTTCCAAGTTCCCTCCTACCTTTCCCAAAATATGGAACATATTTTAGTGTTTCCTCAAGAAGAGCGAGAGTTCTTGGATTGAGCATGCCACCGTTTTTTCCGAGATAAAGATATGCGAGGTCGTAGTATGTTCTTTCAGCGGGATTGTCAAATTTCAAAGAAGCCAGATAATACTTTTCAGCTATATCAAAGTTTCTGAACCTTTTCTGCCACTGAGCAATTCTGTAGTATATTTCAGCTAACATAAGGTTTCGCGATGCGAAAAATCCTACATTTGCCCTGCAAGGAAATCTTCTTATATTGCAAGACAATTTGTCAAAGCCCTCTTTACCCTGACATACAGGTATTCCGTAAATACATGGAAATCCCAAAGATCCAACAAAAATCAGCAAAGATACGCCTACTGTGACCAACTTTGAGGTACGAGTATCAAATTCAATATACTTTTCTCCTTTGATACGGGAGTAGAAGAGTTCAAGGAATCCGATATAGAACCAGAACATGATGACAGAACCCGGCCACTGCAAAGAAAAATTAAAAGATGCTCCCGCAAGAGTAGAAAAAATTCCAAGAAATAGTCCCGTTGATACGAAAAAAAGCTCTTCGTTTTCCTTTTTCTCCCCAGCGTTGAAAATTTCAAGATACATCTTAAAAACTAAAAATATTATAGAGATAAAGAGGGTAAAACCTACTATACCGAGATCAGCAAAAATCTGGAGATATTCGTTATGAGCTTTATCTACTCGTGTGTTAGTGTACATCGTCGCCTCATCTAAAAGTCGCGGAGCATATCTCCATGAAAATATCTCAAAATTACCTCCACCGACCCCAAAAATCGGATTTTGTTTTATCATCTCAATACCGCCAGACCATGCCAAAACCCTTGTAGAAACAGAAGAACCAGGACCAAGTTCAACAAAAGTTTTAAATCTCTGCACTATGCTTCTCCCGTAATCAGTATAAGTCAAGAGTAATACTATCACAACAGCACTTGCAGAAAAAGAAGGAATAAAATACTTCAAAATCTTTTTCCAATCTGCTTTCCTTGAAAAGTGAAGGAGTAAAATCATTGTTAGAGTTATAATGAAAACAATAGTTCCAACCCAACCGGCTCTGTTCTTTGCTCCAACAATATAACCAAAAGTAATAGCAGAAGAAATAATAAATATGGTCTTTAAAATCGGATTTCTCTCTATTATTGCAAAAGCAACAGTAAGAGGAAAAGCTAAAAGTAGGTACTCAACAGCAAAATTAGAAAGCCCAAAAGTCGTTATAGGATTCGGATTACCATACTGATCAGGGGGCATAGGAAAAACTCCGAGAAGCTGTAAGACACCATATCCGGAAACCACCGAAGATGTGAAAGATGTAAAGATAGCAATAACTTTCAGCTCTCTCTCCGAAAGAGAAAGGAATTGCAAAGCTAAATAAGATAAAATCCCCGGAGCTATCATAACCGCTAGATTCTGCGTCTTATAAGGATTATAAGCCCAAAAAGCAGATACAATACCCAAAATAATAAAAGCAGAAACAGGAATAAGAGTATGAGGGAAATTAAAAGAAATTTTTCTGCCACTCTTGAAGTAAAGATATATCAGTACGGGAACCGAAAGAGTTATAGATAAATACGCTACCGCTATCTTTGACCAAACAAACTCTATCTCATATTTGAAAAGCGGTGGAACTGAAACAAATAAGACAAATGGTAAAACCTTCAGGAAAAAAGTAAGAGAAAAGAAGTTCTCCTGACCTGCTTCGGCATCTCCTCCCTTCTTATCAATCACTCCTTTAAAACCTTCCTTCTCAACAGATTTTTTCTGATAACTCTTTGCTTTTCCTTGATTATCTTTCATAAAAACAAAATTTAAAACAAATTTTCACTTAATATTTTTCTATTAAGTTTCTTGTGATATAAATTAAAACTATTTTTGTGGAGTTATAATCACACCTTTACCACCAATTATATCTTTATGTCTCAATTCAACTATCATTCTGATCTTTCTGGTTTTATCTCTACCGTATTTAAATTCTGCGTTTATCTCTAAAAATTTTGGTACCCCATCCTGTTGATTCCACCTTTCCTGCCATCCCTTATCTCCAAAAGCTCTCACATCAAATGATTTTATTCCTTCGGCAACCTTTACCGCAACACCTCCCGTCTTCAAGTCGCCATCTAATTTGAAATCAACTCTCTTGAACATAACAGCTGTATCGCTACCCTTTTCCGGCTCAAAAAAGTACTCAATCTCTTTATGACCCCCATAATAAGTAGTAAAAGAAATATCATCAAACGGTCTCCCAAAATAACCAACCTCCTGAAGTATAAAACCGCATTTTACGCCACAATAATAAATCGCTTCAATCTCTCTTTTCAGTTCATTCATAACAAAAAGAACCGATACCTCCCGATCCGCTCCCTTCTCTATAAACTCCCTTGAGTTCAGAGTATTTATAACAATCCCGAAAAGAACTGCAAGAGAAAAAGAAACGATAAATATAGATACCAGAACCTCAATGAGAGTAAAAGTTCTCCTCATCCGTTAAGGAAAATATAATTTAAATTTTAATCCTACGCCTATGGTCTATTCAAAAAGAGGAAGGAACCCAAAAATTCAAAGAATAAAAGAATCAAAAAACTCCGCAAAATTCAATCTACAAATTTTACTACTTCCTCTTGAAGTGTTAATTTCTTTTTTTCTTTCACTTTTTCTTTGACATAGTTTATCAGGTCATCTGCCTCCTGAAAGCATGCTCCCCCTTCATTTTCAATAAAATTAGCATGTAATGAAGATATCTTCACTCTTTTTGTCATTTTAAAACCTTTCAGCCCAACCTCCTCTATTATTTTCCCTGCCGACTCCCCGTTGTCTGGATTTTTGAATATACAACCGAATGTTTTTGAATTCACAGGTTGGGTCTCAAATCTCTTTTTGAGATATTTTGAAACCTTATCTCTAACATCTCCTGGCTTCGCTTTCCCAAAACGAAAAGAAGCAGAAAGAATAATCTGGTTATTCTGTATACTGCTACATCTATAACCGAAATCTGGTTTTATTTTCTCTATATTTATCTCGCCATTGCTCATTGTTATGACTTCAACATTCTGGACAAATTCAGAAATGCTCCCAAGACGAGTTCCAGCATTCATCTTAATAGCTCCACCAATACATCCAGGAATACCCGAAATCTTCTCAACACCTTCAAAACCTCTCTTTATCCCAAGAGCAACAAGGAATTGAAGAGAAACTCCAGAACCAAGAGAGACATAAAAGTAATTTTCGTCTTCCCATTCTTTACAGAACTCAAATCTATGGAGTGAAACAACAACTCGCGGAATCTTCCCATCTCTCACAAGAAGCTTTGAACCATTACCAACTACCCAAAAAGGGATCTGATTTTTATGAATATATTCAAGAACCTTCTGAATATCTTGTAATGTTTTTGGAAACACAAAACAATAAGGTTCTCCACCTATTCCTACTGTTGTTATATCAGAAAATCTGAGAATTTTTGAATCAACGCCGAGGTTTTTTAAGTCACACAAAATCCCCCGCCTCTCCTCGTCAAACCGCATATGCAAAATTTTATAATCAAAATTAAATTTTTGATTTTTGTAAAAATATTTTCTGAAAACTGAAAAAAATAAAAAAGAAAAAAATTCTCATTCTATTTCATAAAATGAAGGAACTAGAAAATTGGATTGAAGAGCAAGCAAAAATCCTGAAACCAAAAGAAATAGTATGGATAAACGAAGGAGAAGGAAAAGAATTAGAAAATTTAGTAAATCAAGCCCTGGAAGAAAATTTTATTGATGGAAGGAAAGTTCTTTACGAACTAAACCAAACACCTTTCCCAAATTCTTTTCTGCATAGGTCTCATCCCGAAGATGTGGCGAGAACTGAGCACCGGACATTCTTATCTTTCAAAGATAAAAATCTTGCAGGTCCCACCAATAACTTTATGGGAGTTCAAGAAGCAAAAGAGCTTATCTATAATCTATCAAAAAACGCTATGGAAGGCAGAAAAATGTATGTTATCCCTTTCATAATGGGAAATCCTTCGTCCCCTTATTCTCTTCCTTGCGTTCAAATAACCGACTCAATATATGTTGCGATATCAATGTGCGTAATGACGAGAGCAGGAAAAATAGCTCTGGAAAAAATAAAAGAAAGAGGCAAGTTTATAAAAGGTGTTCACTCTCTCGGAACTCTTGATAAAGATAAAAAATACATAATTCATTTTCCAGAAGAAGAACTTGTTGTATCTTTGAATTCCGGCTATGGTGGAAATGCTCTTTTGGGGAAAAAATGTATTGCATTAAGAATTGCATCTTATAAAGGTTGGTGCGAAGGATGGCTTGCAGAACATATGCTCATCATAGAAGTTGAGAATCCAGAAGGTAAAAAATTTTACTTCGCAGCAGCAGCACCTTCTGCATCCGGAAAAACAAACCTCGCCCTCCTTTCCCCAACACTCCCCGGCTGGAAAGTAAGAACTCTGGGAGACGACATAGCATGGATACACATCGGAGACGATGGGAAACTATATGCTTTAAACCCTGAGGCAGGTTTCTTCGGAGTTGCTCCCGGAACCTCTTCAAAAACAAACCCAAACATGATAAAAACACTAAAAACAGGAAAACACCTTGTCACTATATTCACAAATGTCGCTCTTGACCCTGAAAATCTTATCCCATGGTGGGAAGGATTAGAGCCAGATATTCCCAAACCTAAAAAACTTCTTGACTGGCAGGGAAAATATTGGGAACCATCTTCTGGCTCACCCGCAGCTCATCCGAATTCAAGGTTTACAGTATCTATAAGAAACTGCCCTATACTCTCACCGGAATATGATAATCCAAAGGGAGTCCCGTTAGATGGGATAATTTTTGGGAGCAGGAGAAGTAGCACAATACCACTTGTGTTTGAAGCCACAGATTGGCAAACAGGAATATTCTTCGCCGCAACAATGGGAGCAGAAACCACCGCAGCAGCCGAAGGAAAAGTGGGAATAGTAAGACGAGATCCGTTTTCAATGCTCCCGTTCTGCGGATACAACATGGCATATTACTTCAAGCACTGGCTCAAAATAGGGAAAATAGCTAAAAACAAACCAAAAATATTTTTCGTCAACTGGTTCAGAAAAAAAGATGGCTCCTTCGTTTGGCCAGGATTTGGAGAAAACATAAGAGTAATAAAATGGATGATAGATAGAATAGAAGGCAAAGCAAAAGGCATAGAAAAAGAAATAGGAATAATCCCAAAAGAAGAAGAATTAGACCTATCAGGATTAGAAATGAAAAAGGAAGATATTGAGTTTGCTCTTTCTGTTAAAAAAGAAGAATGGGAAAAAGAAATATCTGATATTGAAGTGTTCTTAAAGTCCTTTGGAGAAGACCTTCCAGATGAAATAAGAAAAACCATGCATTCACTCAAAAAAAAGTTCAAAAATATCTGATTGACCAACAAAATGAAAGTAGGAGTGATATGTAATATAAATGCTCAGAGAGTCCCCCCAGGTATATCTGCAAGAATAAAAGCCATACTGAAAGATAGCATAGAGGTAATTGAGGAGACAAAAAAACTCAAAGATATGAAACAAATAATTGATGATTATTTTGATAAAGTTGATATCTGGTGCTTTGTAGGCGGAGATGGAACTGTAAATCAAGGTCTATCTTATCTTTGGTATAAAACAGGCATGAAAGACGAATTAGATATTCCTGTACTTCACGGAAAAGCCGGCTCTCTGAACGCAATCCCAGATAAAATACCTCTCAAAGGAGACCTGGACGACATACTTATTCGGTTCAAAAACTTTCTTGAAGAAAAAAAGGGAATAAGAAAAATTCCAAGAGATAATCTGAAAAAACTCAACACAATCAAGTTAAGCATAAAAGGATATGAAACACCGAAAATATGCTTCAATTTTTTTCTCGGAGTTCCATTTTTAATCTCAAAAAAAGTTATAGAAATGAGGTTGGGGACAAAAAGCAGTATACTTCAGACAATTTACTCAACAATAGCCAAGTTCGTAGTCAGCGGAGGGAGAGAAAAACTCATAAAGAAAATAAAAGCAGAAATCGAAATAGAAGGAGCAAAATATCCATATAAATTCCACTATGTTATAGTTGGTTCAACTTTCAGAGAGCCAGCCCTATTTTTCAGACCTTTCACAGAAATAGATAAGTATAAATCTGGTTTTTTCTTCTTCGTGTACTCTGGGGATGCTTGGACAGCAATAAGAAATTTCAGAACTTATGCCCGAGGTAAAAAAAGACCACCACACTCGTTCAATGACATAACAAGCAAAGTGTTAATAAAAGCTTGGAGTGGACTGAACTACGATGGAGAAATTGAAGATAAAGATTTCGTTGAATTCAAAGCAGAAATTGGACCTATTGTCAACCTGATAAAAATCTAAAAACCAAGAATAAAACATTAAAAAAGCTAAAAACGTAAAAAATCTCCCCTCAGAGATAAAAAAAGATAAAAATATAAATTATGGTTGAAAAAATCAGCGTTCTTCTCATAGTTATACCTGTTCTTCTTTTTTCTCTTTCGGTTCATGAATATGCACATGGATTTATAGCGTGGAAACTTGGAGACCCAACCGCAAAAAGAATGGGAAGATTGACCCTCAATCCTCTTGCCCATCTTGACCCCATCGGAGTTCTTTTTGCAGTATTTTTCCATTTCGGTTGGGCAAAACCTGTTCCTATAAACCCTTTTTATTTCAGAAAGCCACTTGCTCATCTCGCAATAGCGTCTGCTGCTGGACCGATTTCAAACCTCCTCCTCTGCTTCGGATTTGCGCTCATCTACAAAACCTCCGAAAAAGTGCTCGGTCCTCAGGATTTTTTACAGAATTTTTTCATTACCGCATCTTACATAAATTCAGCTCTTTTTTTCTTCAATTTCATTCCTATACCTCCTCTTGATGGGTCAAGAATACTTTTCGCTCTCCTGCCTGGAATGACCCTTGAAAAATCAATGAGATACGAAATCTTCGGTTTTTTAGGAATCTTCATCCTTGTACTTTTGAACAATGTCGGATTCCCGATCTTCAATTACATAGTGGTAAAACCATCGTATATGCTCATTTCCTTCCTTTACTGAAAAATTTATTGAAATGAAACAAAAAGTATCTTCCAAAATAATTATTCATAATTATGAAAGAGAAAAAATCTGACGATAAAAAACAGGAAAAGGAAGACAAAACCCCTGAGCAGATCCTCTCCGAGTCAAAAGAAGAGATGAAAAAAGCAGTTGAGAAGTTTGAAGAAGAGATAAGGAAAATAAGAACCGGAAGAGCCCATCCCTCACTGCTTGACGGGATAAAGGTCTTCGCATACGATTCAGAAGTCCCCCTCAATCAATTAGCGATAATTTCTGTTGTATCTCCATCAGAACTCACTATTGAACCGTATGACCCGAACATAAAAACCGCAATAGAAAAAGCAATTTTACAATCGGGAAGAGACCTCATACCTTCAAGCGAAGGCAAAATTATAAGAATAAAAATACCCCCGCTCACTCAGGAAACCAGAGAAAACCTCATAAAGCTTGTCAGAAAAAAATCAGAAGAATTCAAGGTATCTATAAGAAACATAAGAGATAAGGCAAGAAAAGAAATAAAGGACATAAAAAGCAAAATTTCAGAAGACAAAATGAGAAAGATAAACGATGAGATACAAAAAATCGCAGATGAACACATAAAAAAGATTGACTCTATCACACAGGCAAAAGAGAAAGAAATAATGGGCTGAATTCAAATGTGAGTCCTTATCTGAAAAGTATCTTTTATCTTCTCAACCTCTGGAAGAACCATCTCATAAACCCTCTCCAAAACATCATCAGAATTATCAAGTTGAAGAACTGAAAAAGCAGTCCTATCAACGGCATGTATCATAGAATCCACCGGGGCACCTTCACCTATCTGCATAGCTACAACATCTCCAAGATGGACACAAGAGATAATTTTGAGTGTCGTTTTATCTCCTGAAAACTCTGAAGGATACGGATAGTAATCAACAACAACCGCAAGCTCTTCTGGAATTCCCCACTTTCTCAAAGCATAAGCTCCAAGTTCGTTATGAGAGAAACCGAATACGTTCTTTGAAGCCCTGTGAAAAGATATCTTCTTTTCTAAAATTTCTCTCAACACCTGGTTTATAGCAGATGCACCGAGCCCATCCATTATAACTCTTCCTATTGTTCTCAAAGCTCCGGCTGTGAAAATAACATCGCTGAGGAACCTCAAACCTGTCATTTCTCCGAACTTCACCGCAGCAAAAGCACCAGTTATTGAGAAGATAACAAGCTCACCTTCGGATAACCTGAAACTTCTCAGCTCCCTTGAGGCAATTTTTTTAGCCCAGGCAGCAATAATAAGTCGCAAAAGCGATTTTTTGCCCAGAACAACAATAGCTTGCTCCAACGACTTTATCTCTTGCGAAAAACCATAATAAGCAGAATTAGCCATGCGTATGGTGTCAGCAGTTATCACAGGGTCCTTTGCAAGCTCCAGAGCTATCTTTGAAACGCTTATTTTATCATCTTCACTTTTCAGCATATTTATAAGGTTCGTAAGGTATTGCGGGGGTGGAGAAGCATATTTTTCTATCAGCTCATCCATCTTTGCCTTTATTTTTTGGTCAAACTCCTTCACCATATTCTTCAAAACAAATCGGCAAATTTCTTATTTGATTGACGGAAATTTATATTTCCCTTTGCCCTCCTATAAGATAATAGACGACACATCTTCCCGAAACAGGGTCAAAAGTCACAGTTCTTGTAACAGAACCGCCAATATCATAACCCCCCACAGGTAGTTTCATTTTTCTTATAGCATTTATCACTGCTGCGGAAAATTTTCTTCCTATTTGCAGACCAGCAACATCTGCTCCCCCTGCGAGCTTTACCCTTAGCTTTTCAAAGTCGTGATCTTTCACACCCAATGCGTTGATAAGTTCTCTTATTTTTTCTTCAACTTTGCTTTCATCGGAGGAGAAAAAGTGTGTAGCTGCGCACCTTCTTCCGAAAGGATCCCAGATTACTATAGCCATACCTGTTGCAACTTTTTCTATTTTTATCTTTTCTTTTCCGACCCAGGTTTGAAGAAGTTTCAAGCTGACTTCCATTAACGAATCCACCCCCGCCAAAGTATATAAAAATTCTTCTAACTTATTTTTGGCACTAAAAAAATTAAAATAAATATTAATTTAATCTAAACAGAAAAATAGAATTTAAAATAATCTGAAAAAATTTGTTCAAAAATGAACAACTCCCAGAATTAAAAAATAAGCACTGTGAAATCAATTTTAATCTAATTCAAACTACCATTTTCTGATTTTCTCTTCGGCTTTTTTCCCACGCGGAGTATAGCCGAGCTTATCTACATCATCCCGATAGAACTCCCACTCCCACCAGAATATCCCTTTTATATGTGGGAAAGCAAACTCAATTGCAGATTCGTATAGCATTGCCTGTTCGTCTTCGTCTCTTTCAGAGTTCAGAGTATAGTCCCAAGGTCTTGCACAGGTTCCTCTCCTGCTGAGATAGCCAAGCTCTGTAAAGACCACTTCTTTCTCACCGGCAAAATCTCTTATCTCTCTTATTATGCTCTCCCATCTTGCTTTTATCTTTGATTTTTCCGGTACCTCGCCTTCGGAACAGAGAGAAAAATAAGCATCTATTCCAACAAAGTCAAGTTCCTTCCAGAAACTTACTTTTTTATACTCAGTGAAGTTAGCCGAATAAATAAGCTTACCAGAAAAAATTTTTCTCACTTTCTCTATAAATTCTATAAAAACTTCTGGATAAGAAGTTGAGATATATTCAAGTTCGGTTCCAACAGAGAAAATCTCTGCCTTATATCTTTCAGCAATTTCAGCATAAGATAGCATAAAACGAAAATAATCTTCCTTCCAGGTTTTTATGTCTTGTGGAGATATAAGACCTCTATATGTTAGTGGTATTGGGTCAATATGGGGTTTGAGCATAACACAGAATCCTCTCTTTTTAGCTTCTGAAAGGGCGAGCTCAACTTCAAATTCATCCGGGGTGTTCTCTGTCTTTATTATGTGAGAAGATGTCAAGCCATCTTGATATAGCGTTATGACTATGGCTACTGAATTCAATCCAAGTGATCTCAGCTCGTCAAGCGCATTTAAAAATCTTTGAGAAGAGAGTTCTCCTTTCAACCACGAAGGCAAACTCATTCCTTTGAACTTCTGGCAGTTCTTCCAGTTTCTGCCATAATCTTTTTCAGAACTTATCTTATTCCCACAGGAAATATAAAAAACTATGCACAAGGTGATAATTTTAAAAACAGCAAGGTTGCAAAATGACCCGAACGTTCTCATAAATATATCCTAAAAATCAAATTCTCCCAAAAATATAAATAAAATAAAGAAAATGAGAGAAGAAGAGTTCAAAAGAGTTATAGCGAAGGGTAAAAAGAAGGAGGTATTCCAGGATAAAATATACGAGCTTGGAGAGAGATTATTTGACATCATTGCGGAAAAATGGAAAGAGGTAATAGCCGGATTATTAGCTACATCTCTTGTGATATTTGTGGTATGGGCTTTAAGAGAACGAGGAAAAAATAAAGAAAAGGAGGATTTTTTGAAGTTTGAAATAGCAAACCAGTACATAAATGCTTATGATTTATCTCGTGATAAATCGGCTCTGGAAAACGCAATTGGTACTCTCTCTCAAATAGATAAGAAACCAAAATACATCTCAAAAATACTTCTCGCGTGGGCGCTTTCAAAAAGTGGCGAAACAGATAAAGCAACCCAAACCCTTAACTCATTAATTCAAGACAAATCAGCAGATGAAAAACTCAAAGACCTCGCAAGAATAATGAAAATAAACATACTCGGAGATAAAAACTGCGAAGAGGTGATAAAAACATGGGAAGAAATAAAATCAAAAAACAGAGATAAAATCACTCTGGGAAAGGAGGGAGATAAAAGTGGTTTCCCAATACCACTGCGAACTTACTTTGAGGTTTCAAGATGCGCAAAAGATAGAAAAGACATACTCAACGAAATCATATCGGAACTTAACTTTGCATACTCAATAGAACAATTTATATCCCCAGAAAAAGCAAAATACATACTCGTTATAAAAAAGTTTGCTCAAGATAAAATGAACGAAAAATGAAGAAAATCAGAAATCAAAATAAAAAATGAATAAAGATGAAACAGAAAAAATGAAACATATCAAAGTGAAAAATTTTCTCGTTATATTTTTCTCACTTTTGAACTTCGCAGAACCGCAATCATCTTCCGCAGAAATTGATTTATATCTTGACTTTTTTTCTCAGCCATCAAAAGAAAACTACTTTTTTTTCTCCACGCCATTTTTCATATCAGATGATATAGGAATAAGCTTGAACAACTCAATAATAATCTACACCCCACAAAAAAAAGAGATAAAAATAAACTTAGGAGAAACCGCCATAAGTGAAGTGAGAAGAGAAAAAGATTATCTTCTTTTCTGCTCACAAAAAAGCAAAATCGTCAAAATGAACCTGTACTCTCAAACTGAAAGTTTTGAACTTGAATACCCTTGCGTAATCCCTCCGATAGAAACAGAAAACAGAAAAATATTAGCTGTTGATATTAAAGGGACTTTATGCACATTTGAAGAAGAAACAGGAGCAAAAAACTGCATAGACCTGAACGAAGATAAAGAAAAAATAACATTTCTCTACTTCTCTTTGCCAGATATTATAGCATTGAGCGAGAAAGAAATTTTGGTCCCGTATGAGAACACCATTTTTTCAGTTTCAGAAGATCTAAAACTGAAATATCCTGTATTAGAATTTTCAAATTCAAGCTTTATAACTTTTTTAGCTCTGAAAGAAAATAAACTCGCTATATCAACAGAAAACAGTTCATACATATATGAAATAGAAAATCAAAATCCTCTCAAACTCAAAGAGCTCGCGAAAATCTACGAAGATGAGATACTCGGAACAGATTTTGATGGGAAAAAACTTGCGATAACATCAAAAAACGGAATAATTGTTCTTGACACGATCAGAAAAAAAATACTGAGAAAAAAAATTGAAGGAATAGTTGAAATATCAGCACCAAAGATATTCGGAGACAATATAATTTTTTCTATAAGTTTCGGTAAATACATGGGGAAAGTCCTACCTCTAAAAAATTCAATAGTAATCGCAGAATACAAAGATGGTAAATTGAAATTCAAAAAAGAAATAATTATAAATTCTTTTGCAAGAAAAATAAAGTTAGAGCAAAACAAATTAGCTCTTATTACAGATTCTGGGACTCTGTGGTTTTTTAAAATAAAAGGGAAGTAAAGTGAGATGGTTGAGATATTTTTTCACATCGGGCTTGGCAAAACAGGAACAAAATATTTGCAGAGCGAGTTCTTTCCAAAACTAAATGGTGTAAAATATATAAAACCTCAACTTTACAAAAACGCAATAGAGATAATATCTGACGAAATCATAAAAAACCAAAAATCACTTAAAAAGAGAAAAATCCTTCTCTCACGAGAGTTTGACAAACAGCTTGAAACAGAAACACTACGATTTTCAAAATTTTTCCCGAACACCCGAATAATAGTTGTTTTCAGAAGACACGATGAATGGATTCTTTCTCAATTCAAGAGAACACTGAAAAACGGATACCATATCAAATTCTCCGAATTTTTCAACTTTGAAAATACTGGAATTTTCAAAATTCAAGACCTGATATACAGAAAAAAAATCGAGCACATAAAAAACACCTTTTCAGAACAACCTCTTATTCTGACATACGATGAGTTCAAGAATAACCCCTCAAATTTTCTCATAAAAATATCAGAATATGTGGGAGCAACATTTGAAGAAAAATCAATTCCTAAAAAATTCGTTCACAAAAGTTATGGAGAAAAAGAGCTAAAATACTCCTATATTATCTCAAAATTCATAGATTACAAACCAAGAAATAACCCTATACAAAAATATCTTTATGTCTTTCCCATAAGATACTCTATACTTTATCTCGGGAGATTTCTCCCAGAACCGAAAACAAAAGAAAAAGTATTTCCAGAAAGAGAAGAGCTTGAGAAAATAAGAGAGTTTTTCAAAGATGACTGGAACTTTTGCGTTCAGGAATCTCTGAACTCTGAAAAGTTATGCAATCTAAAACATCAAAAATCTCACGAATAACAAAATCTGCAATACTTAAAAATTTCTTTTTTATTTTTATCTTTCCATCGTAAAGATTAAGAAACTGCATAAGACCTCTTTCAAAAAGGAGTTTCAGAAATTTTTCGGTATCAATTCTCAAATTGAAAATATCCACTCCCTGATTCACTTTTCTAAGACCAAGAAAAATTATCTCGTATAGCTCCTCTTTTTTTGAAATATGATGTATCTCATCAACAGGAAAAATTCCTCTTTCAATTCCCGAAAGATACAATTTCATATTTTTGGTGTTTGCAAATCTTATATTGCCTAACTTTGACCACGAGGAGACACCTATTCCGAGAAAATCATCTCTATCCCAGTAAAGAAGGTTGTGTTTGCAAAAATTTCCCTCAAAAGCGAAATTAGAAATCTCATATCTTATCATACCTGCTTCTTCAAGATACGATTGAACGTCAAAAAAGGGCTCCACATCTTCGGGAAGCTTCACCAATCCCTTTCTAACCATAACACCCAAAGGAGTATTCTCATAAGGAGTGAGTAGATAGGTAGAAATATGTTTTACGCCAGAATTCAGAGCTATTTTCAGGTCTTCAAGATGCTCAGACGGAGATTGCTCGGGAATTCCGAAAATCAAATCGGCATTAACAGAAAAGTGAGGAGAGAAATTTTCAAGACAAGATATAGAGTCATAAAAACTGTGATTTCTTCCCAAAAACCTGAGGTGTTTTTCAGAAAATGTCTGAACCCCAAAAGAAACTCTTGTTGCAAAAGAAAAATCAGAAGGTAAAAGATGAGAAGAAGGATTCACCTCAACAGAAATCTCCTCAAAATCTGCAAATTTCCTCAAAAATTCAGTGAATTCAGAAAGATATGAAGGGAAAAGTCCGGGAGTTCCACCTCCAAAATACAAAGTTGAGCACTGGGAAAAATCAAGAAACTCCGAATACATCAAAAACTCTTTTTTGAGAGCGAGGAAGTATTTCTTTGTAAGTTCATCTTCTGGAGGTATGCCCGAGAGAAAATCACAGTATGGACATTTTATCTGGCAGAAAGGAACATGAACATAAATACCCTTTGGCTTAAAACTTTTTTCTTTTAAAAAAGATAAAAGCGAAAAAGTGTTCTTTTCAGTTCCCAACGCATTATCATATGAAATCATATCTTTTTCATTATTATACCTTTTATATCGTTGAAAGTCGCAAGAGCTGCTACTGCAAGCAGAATAAATAAGCCGAAAATAGCTACTGCCCCCCTTACCCTGTAAGATAACCTTCTTCTCACAAGCGCTTCAACAAAGAAAATCAATATGTTGCCACCGTCAAGCACAGGTATAGGTAAAAGATTAAGTATAGCAAGATTTATATTCATAAAAAAAGATATCATTAGAACAGATGAAATTCCCTCGCTTACAGCGTCTGCGGTAAATTTTGCAATAGATATAGGTCCGCCTATGCTCTCGACACCTTCACGAGAGAACAAAAGTGGTATAGATTTCAAAAGAGTAATCATAAAGTCGTATGAAAAATACAAACTTTCAGGCAGAGCAGAAAGAAAAGAGTATTTCAGCAAAATCTTTGAATTCTCATCGGGAAGTATTCCTATTACTTTTCTCCCGTTCCTGAATTCTGGTTCAGCAGTAAATTCAAGTATTTCATCACCTCTTTTTACCTTTATTACTACTTTATCGCGTGAGACCGCAATTTTTCTTCTGACATCGTCCCATGTTTTCACTTTTTTCCCGTTTATCTCAATAACTTCATCACCTGGTTTTATGCCGATTTTTTCAGCGGGAGAGTTTTCCATAACTTTTCCAACTTTTGTTCCGAGAGAAGGGAGTCCAATTACAAGCAGAACATATATTGAAAAAACAGCAAGAACAACATTAAAGAGAGGACCAGCAAAAACAATTAAGAACTTTTGCCAGAAAGGTCTTGATTCAAGAGAATGTTTTTGAATATCTTCTCTGCTGAATCCGAAATTTTTTTCAATTTCTTCCCAGACAAGTGAATCAATATATTCTTCTTTCAAAGATGAGATGAGCTTATCTTTTTTCAATCTCTCTTTTATCTCTTCTGCTAATATATCTATTTTTGTTCTTTCAAGCGGAGAGACATATCCACCAAAAGGAATAGCAGATATTCTGTATTCTGTCCCTCCGATGTTTTTTCTCCATATAGCGGGTCCGAATCCAACCGAAAAACTTAAAACCTTCACTCTGAACAAACGGGCAAAGAGAAAGTGCCCAAGCTCATGGAAAAATATGATAAACCCTAAAATCAAAACAGCAACGAGAACATATAAAACAGTCATAAAAGAAAATTTTAGTCCATAAGACCCTGAAAAACTATTTTTTGAAAGTGTTTTTTAACCCCTAATGATTTTAGGTATATTGCGTAATAATTTTCCGAAAAATAAACTTATATTTTTCCCTGAAGGAAGAAAGCTATAACGAGTGTATAGATAACAAGTGATTCTATAAATACAAGACCGAGTATAAGAGGAAGGAACATTCTGTCAGATGCTTGAGGATTTCGTGATATTCCCTCCATAGCGGAAGCAACCACTCTTCCTTGCGCCAATCCTCCTAAAGATGCTGCTAACCCGAGACCTAAACCGGCACCTATTGCCGAACCGAACTTTGAAAGTTCAGATAAAGAACTTGCAGATTCTTCTGCTGCAAAAAGATCACCAGCTGCAAAGAAAAACACCGCAGAAAGAAAAAGCATCTTCACCAAAAGATTTACTACTTTCATCATTCGTAACCTCCTTTTTGTAAAAATTGTTTGGTATATTAGGAAGGTAAGATAAAAAGATACGAAAAGCAAAAAATTTCGTTTTTGGAAGTTTTGATTTCGGAATCAAACCTGAACAAATATCTCGGTAAAATCTTTCAGATCAGTTATTGATAGTATCTTGTGTCCATCTCTTTGCAAACTTCGAGGGACATCTTCTTTCGCAGCTGGGAAATCAACAACTATCTTTACTATGTCTCCTCTGCTTAAATTCTGCAACTCTTTTTTGGCAATTATTATATTCATCGGACACTCAACACCGCGAAGATCTAAAACCTTCTTGACCGAATAATTCATAGGGAAATAAATAGTTTAATCATTCACAGAATTAAATTTCAATCTTTCTATCTTCTCTTATCTGTTTGAGAAAAAAGTTTTTCAGGTTGTCATCGTTCTGGAATTTTCCTGAAAAGAAGACCGTATCCATTTTTACCCCTTCCTTTTTCACTCCTCTCATCGCAAGACAAAGGTGATAGGCAGATACATATACTGCAACACCGCGAGGTTTCAAAACATTCTCTATGAATTTTCCTATATCTTCTGTAAGTCGTTCCTGAACCTGCAATCTTCCTGCAAAAAATTTCACAACACGTGGTAACTTTGAAAGTCCTATTATCTTTCCATCTGGTATATAAGCTATTGAACAGTTGCCAAAAAATGGCAGAAGATGATGCTCACACATGCTGAAAAATTTTATGTGTCTCACAATGACAATTCCAGAATAATCTTGCTCAAATATGGCATCTCCTATAACATCATCTGGATCTGCAAAGTATCCCCACAAAATCTCTAAAATAGCTTTTGCATATCTTTGAGGTGTTTTTACAAGTCCTTCCCTTTTCGGATCATCACCAAGAGCGTATATTATGTTCTCAACACTTTTTTTTATTATCTCTACTCTCTGCTCAAGTGATAGGGTTTCCTGTATACCTTTCTCTTTTCCATCTACTGTATTCTCCGGTTCTTTTGAGTTCCCTTTACTCATATAGCGAAATCATCAAAATTTATTTCAATAGATAAGTGTTGCGTAAAAATCAAGAAAATTGAAAATAACGAGAACTATCTTTCAAAATCAAATAGAGCAAGAGAAAGGAAAAAATTAGTCAGATCAAAACCCAGGATAATTTTCAGAGAAGAAAAACTCCCATCAGAAAAAGAAATAGCTCCCACAATCACAGGTATAAAAAAAGGAAAGAGAAAAATCAAAATAGGTATGTTCATGTTCTCTTTGACAAAAAATGAGCTAAAAACAACAGATAAAGAAACAATTCCAATCCCACCCAATATAAAAGATAAAAAAGCATATAGAGAAAAGTTCATGTTTGCAAAGAAAACAAAGAAAAGGAAGAGCGCTGTTCCAACACTTATAAAAACAAAAAACACTGCAAAAAATTTTGAAATGAAAAAAACCTCTTTTCTTACGGGAGAATTTAAAATACCAAAAATAACCTCCTCCCTCTCCTCATACTTCATAAGCTCCTGAGCTGGAAAAACCGATGAGAAGAGAAGAACTATCCAGAATATTGAGTAAGAATGCGAAGAAAGAACTTCATAAGGCAATCCGAATGATAAAAAAACCGCCGAAGAAAAACCAAATATAAATGGAATAAAAAAAGAGTATTTTTCTCTCATAATAAAGAGAAAATCTTTTCTGATAAGGTGAAAAATTTGAGAAAGTGGCTTTGGTCTAAAAATGGACTTTTGAGACATAACGGTAAAAATCTTTAGGAGAAGAAATTTTCAAGAATAAATTTTGCGTTTTTGATGGAAAAAGCCATTATAGTCAGCTGAGGGTTCACACCAAGAGGAATAGGAAATATAGAACCATCTGATATGAAAAGTTTCTCAACAAAGTGATGCTGACAGTTCTCATCGACAACAGAAGAATACCTATCTTTACCCATCCTGCAAGTCCCAAGAGGATGGAAAGCCATCGGTTCAAGATGAGATGGCTTTATATTCAAATCCTTTATCTTTTCTATATCATCTGGAAGGATCTCATCTAAACCGAATATGTGTGGGAAGATTTTTTTTGCTCCCGCTTCCCTGAAAATCTTAGCTGCATAATATATAGCCATCTTGAATTTCTCTGCATCTTTCTTAGAAAGATTATAAATCATCAGGGGATCCTTTCCAAAAGTTAAGACCCTGCCGTATCCTGAATCCGAAACCATAACACCAGTGCTCATTATCTTCTCATAGCTTTCGATAAGCTTTTTGAACTCCTTCCCTATGAAAGGCAATGTCATAGCTCCAACAACCGGAGGAACAGAGACACCCTCTATCATTATACCATGCTTTTTAAATTCATCAACGAAGTATCCCTGAGGAACGCCGAGCCACTGGTTTATGTCAAAATCAAAAAATGCAGAAACCCTTATTCCGGGGTGAATTGTGAGAAACTTCCCACAAGCAGGAGTGCTAATACCACTTTTTGATAGTATATGCGGAGTATATATGGCTCCTGCTGCGAGAACAACAACACGACCAAAAACCCTAAATCTCCTTTTCTTTTTTTCAAGCTGAGGTAAATTTACTTCTCCCTCAACTCCAATTGCTGTTCCATTATGAACTAAAACTTTGAAAACTTTTGATCTCACAATAAATTTCGCGCCTATCTTTATTGCTGCTGGTATATAAGATATATGCATAGCAAGTTTTGCATTTTCAGGACAGATATATTGACATAATCCACACCCTTTACATCCCCTTATATTCCGAGTAAGAGGACCGGACGAATAGCCTAAACTCTTTGAGGCAGAGAGAAAAATCTTTCCGTGAGCGCCTAAAATATGTTCAGAAACAGGAGAAACATTCAAAAATCTCTCCACTTCTTCGTAAAAAGGTTCAATATCATCGTAGGTCATATTTATTCCGAAATTCCGAAATTTTTCAAATGTTTCTGGATCCGCTCTCAAACAAGTTCCAGAATTTACCAAACTTGAGCCCCCTAAACCAATCCCTAATGGAACAGGAATAGGAGGTTTCCCCGGCAAAGTTCCGTAGGCGACTGTAAGCCCTCCATTCCTGTAAACTCTTTCAAATGCGTGAAGAGGTCTTTCATGCCTGCTTCTTGGAAGGTCTTCTGCCTTAACATAATCTCCCTCCTCTAATACCACAACCTTTAAACCGTTTTGAGCAAGCTTATAAGCTAATACAGCTCCTCCCGGACCTGAACCTACTATCACAACATCAGAATCCATCTCAAAACCTTCATACGGAATAAGCACTTCGTCTCTTTGATGAAAAGACATAAGAAAAAAATTATTTCCCTCTGAAAAAGCTTTCAGGTAAAACAAAAAAGAAAATACCTCGCGAATAAAAAGATTAACCGAAAAATAGTTTTATTTCACAGCATTTTGTTTTTCGTTCAACCTGTAATGCCCCCACCATATCTGTCCTGAACCCGTGCCCTCTCCAAATTCAAACACCCTAACACATAACCCATCCATATCTCCAAATACCAAATTCATCCTCCCATC
>JAUQOU010000034.1 GCA_030550715.1 bacterium
CCACCATATAAGTTCTGATGAACCTTGGGCGAGAGCAAGCCATATTATTCCGGGACCTATAGCTCTCAAAATTCCGGTAGGTTCAGGGAAGATATTTTCTCTGAACTCTGAAAGATGAGAGTTATTGTTTTTTTTTATCGCCTCGTTTTTTACCATTTAATTGATTTTAATAGCTCTTGTTTTTTTATTTTTTAAATTTTAGTATTTTTCAAGCACGAGGAATGCTTCGGATTGCCATTTTATACCGAAATCCTGAAAGTATTGACTTATTTCAAAAAAGTGCTCGCTTAATATCACTATATCATAGTTATCTTTTATGTTCTGGATTTTTGACGTTTCGGTCTTTGTCTTATCAAAAAGTATGAAAAACTTTGCTTCATCGCAATCAAATTTGATATAAAAAATGTTTGATTTTGTGATGCATAAAATATTTTGAGAATATCTTTTTTCCGCCTCAATAAATTTCATCACCTTCTTGTGTTCATCATAAATAAGATAGCTTTTGAGATGATTTTTTATGTTGAAGGAGAGAAGGGAATTTGAGATTGTAAGAAATAGAAGTACAAAATCTACCAAATACCCTCTTATTTTTGAGTTTATACTTTCTAGTGTGTTGAAAGATTTTTCAAGTATTATAAAGTGGAGTGGTATAAATTGCCATGGCATACCTACAAAGAAAGGAACAGCAAATAAGGATAGTATAAAGTATATAGCCAAAAAGATAAAGAATGTTTTATCTTTTGAGAAAAATGATGGGAAGACATAAAATATGGTGGAGACATAAAAGGAGATAATTTCAGGTATTTTTGTGTTTTTCAGTTGTATTCCGAGTTCCCGCAGTATAGCAGGAATATTTGCAGATATGAAGAAATCTCCTAATCTCATTATAGCGAGCTGAATTATGTTCAGAGAAACGACCTTGTTTAAAAATTCTTTTATGAAGGAGCTGAAGATCTCAAATCCCTCAAAAGCTTTTTTCTCGTAATTATCTTTTAAAAGCGATGGAGCGATATATATGAAGGAAAAAAGAGCGTAGAGCGGGAGAAAGATAATGAGCCACTTGAAAAACATAGAGAGCAACCTTTCTCTTTCTTTTTTATCTTTTTGTTCAAGGAGTATAAGATATGCCGATAGCGCAAAGAGTGCTGATGATATTATAAATCCTCTCATGTGCAGACCTATAAGAATTGAGCATGTGAGATGAAAGAGCGCGAAATTTTCTCTTTTCAAAAACCTATAAGCTAAAAAGGTCAGAGCAGACATAACGAAGTAGTATAACATGCTTGCCGGAATGAGAATAAAATTTATCTGGAAAGGAAAGAAGAAAAAGAGTTTTTTCGGGTTCCCCTCAGAAAATACCAACGCAAAAATAAGAATCAGTATGATGTTGGTCATTCTTAATCCAAGAATATAAAATTCATCTCCTGCAAAACCAGATATATCTCTGAGCACACCTGATATGTGGAAAAGAAGGCATGAAATAGGTCCAACATGCCCCCAGCCCAAAAGATCAATTTCTTTCTCTCCGATTTTCAAGCTGAGCTTTGGGGGAAGAGGTCTTTTTATAATCTCTATATTTCTTCCTTCACCAAGAGAAAAAATTTTCTTTTTTATCTCTGCGTTTTTTATTGTGATTTTTTCTTCTCTTAATTCTTTTTTGCTTCCGTAGGAGTTCAAGATAATTTCTTTATCTTTTATATCTACGATAAATCTTCTTCTTTTTCCTACCCATTCCTCTTCGTTTATCGGAGCGAGTTTGTAAGCTAAAAAGATGATCTGAGAGAATGAGAATGCTGAGAGAATGAAATAGATAATTTTTGTGTAATATCTCATACCTTGATTTGGTTTTCTGTTGTTTGTTTTGCGAATTTTATATCTTTTACCATCAGACAAGTATGGTCTGGGATTCTGAGATGATATTATATATAGCTGTTTGGTAAGCGGTAGATAGAGCTTCTATTGTTACTGCTACGAGGTCTGCTCCTATTGATTCTACTTGTAGGTTCTTGCTATCGTATTCCACATTTATTTTCACTCTGACATATGATGCGGTTCCTTTCTCTCTATCTGTCATTTCTACTTTGTAATCTACAAGTTTTACTCTTTCGACTTCTGGATAGAATTCGTAGAGGACATTTCTCAAAGCGAGGTCAAAAGCGTGAATTTGTCCGTCTTTTGATGTTGCGTAGCTTAACTTTATCTTGTTCCCAACTCTTACTTTTACTTTTGCTTTGCACCCAAAAACGAGGTTTTCGTAGTTCATCTCCCAATCTATATCAACAGATATAACCTCAAATATATTTTTTCTTTCTCTTTCTTCCACCATACACCTCCATTTTTTGAATCGTTCTGGATATAAATTTTATTTTATTTATTTATCTTTTTGTTTTGCTATCTTTGTCTTGTTGAAGTCATTTTTTTTGTTTTGTGCTTGGGTTTTTCAGAGTGTGAGGTTTATTTTCACGTATTCTTCGGTAAGGTCTGTCATAAGCATTTGAAATTTACCTTTTCCATTTCCGACCTGTATTTCTATTGTATATTTTGAATTTTTCATTATATCTTTTGCTTTTTTAGTGTCAAACTCTATTATTTTGCTGTTCTCTACGACTTTGAGTTTTTCTTTACTTTTTGATTTTTCCCTATATGAGTGGAAGGAGAAGTCGCTTCTCAAAAATATTTTTATTTTGCCAATTTTTTCGTTTGATGAACCGATTGCTGCAAGTATTCTTCCGAAGTCAGGACTTTCTCCAGCTAATGAGCATTTCAAGAGCATTGAGCCAGATATATACTCGCAGATTTTCCTTGCAGATAAATTGTCTTTTGCACCTTTCACTTCAACCTTGACGACATGACTTACTCCTTCGCCATCTTCTGCTATTTTGACTGCAAGATAAGATAGAACATACCGGATGGCTTTTTCTAAATTTTTCTCATCTGTTTTTATTTCATTTCCGAAAGATATTATGCATGAGTCGTTTGTGCTTGTCGAGTGGTCTATATTTACCGCGCCTATTGTCTCAGATATGACCTCGTACAGCTTTTTTTCAAATCCTTTTGGGAAAGTTGAATTTGTGAAGATAAAAGAGAGAGTTGTTGCGGAAAACTTTGGGAATATCATTCCTGCACCTTTTGCTATTCCTAATACGAAAAATTTTCCGTTCTGATATTTTACCACTTTTTCTACTTTGTCTGTCGTAATTATAGCAGATGAAAAGTCGCTCTCATTTTCTGAAAGTTTTTCAAACGCTTCCTTTACCTTATCTATTATCTTTTCTGTTTCAAGCTTTACACCTATTTTTCCTGTGGCAAGAAGTATTATTTCATCTTCGCTGATTTTCTCCTGTGTTTTTTCCTGAAAAACTTTTTTTATCTGTTTTACTATTTTTTCTGCATCTTTTTCTACGCCTTTGTATCTGCACATAGCGTTTCCAGATACAACAGCTATCACTCGTGCTCTCTTTTTGCTTTTGAGTATTTTTTCAGCCCTTGCTATGACTTCACTTTTCAAATTGTTAGATGTGAAAAATCCGATCACCGAGCTGTTTTTTGGAAGAACCGCAAGCGCGAAATCTTTCTTTGAGTTTTTCTTTATCCCACAGCTTATTCCTGAGAACAAAAACATATTTTTTAATTTTTACTGGGTAAGTTTTTGTGTTATAATTTTTTCTGTATTTTTTCTGAGCCCCTTACCTTCCTGATTTAATTTTTTTATTCAGAAATCTCCTTACCTTCTTTTTGCTATGGAAAAAGTCCTTTATATATTTTTGTCTCATGGTAGCCCAGATAAAGAGAATTCAGACGGATTTTCTGTTCTTTCTCAAATTCTTGAGCAGAAAATAAGTAGCTTGAACTCAGAAGGCAAAATCATTTTCAAGAGAGCTTTTTTAGAGTTTCAATCTCCAACTCTTGACGAATTCCTTGAAGAGCTACAAAAGGAAGGAGATAATATGAGTTTTGAAAGAATTTTTGTTCAACCTGCATTTATTTTCAGAGCGGGTCATATAAAAGACATAGAGAATAAGCTTGAGGGAAAGAGAAACTTTTTTCTCTTAAAGTATTTTTACGGTATAGATGGCTTCCCGGATTTTTTTGCGGACTATATAAATTCTTATATTAGTTTTCTGAAAGATGAGAGAAAGATAGAGAGTGAGTTTTTCGCAAGGTCTCTTTTTCTTTTTGTGGGTAGAGGGTCTTCCGATGAAGAAGCAACCTCTGATTTTTACAGGTTTTCACGTTTGGTCTGGGAGAAGGTAGGAAAGCTCGGATACCTTGAGGTATCTTTCTGCGATGCTAACTTTCCGGGAGTTCAAGATGTCCTCAACACTGTAAATCTTGAGAGATTTGCTTATGTGTTTGTTGTTCCTGTTGTTTTATTTCGTGGGTTTGTTCTGAAAAAGATTGAAAAGTCGCTTTCAGGTTTTTCTGCAAACTTTATCATTTTTGAACCTTTCGGGAATTTTTTTGCTTCCCAGCTTGCTGATTTTCTTCTTCAGCACTTTCTAAATTACGCAAAATGAATTCTATTTCCTTCACACCTGAAATCTCAAATGATTTTTTTATAAGTTCTTTCCCTGCGGATATGTTGTTTTGTGATATAAGTTTTGCGCCATCTTTCAAGAATTCCTGAGCTTTTTTCATCTCGTATATTGACTTCAAGATTCCTGTTGAAAAGCCAAGAAATATTCCAAAAAACAGAGATAGTTCTTTGATATTTGTTTTTATCTTTCTTTTTGCGTGTTTTTTTGTTTTTTCTTTTTTTGTTGTCTTCTGTATTGTCTTATTATTCTCTGTGTTTTTATTTGATGTTGAAGTGATTTTTTCTGTGATCTCGTTGCCTATTTCCCCGATCTGGTTGATTTCAATGAGCAGATCGGGAATTTTCCTTTCTTCTTCTGCTATTTCTGACTCTTCTTCTCTTATCTTTTCTGAAAAGCAGGATTGTATGAATTCTGCGAAGTCCTTCTGATATATTTGAGGTATTGAAGATTTTTCACAGGCGATTTTTAGTGCGTTGAGCATCTCTTCGGCAGAGCTATATCTCATAAACGGATTTTTTGAAAGAGCTTTCAGTATAACTTCGTCTATGTGTTCAGTAACTATTGGGTTTATAGACGAAGGAGGAGGTATAGAACCTTTGAGAATTTTTTCTTTCACTTCTTCGGGGTTTGCAGATGAGAACAACCTTTGAGATGTGAGCATTTCCCACATGACAACTCCTATGCTCCATATATCTCCCTGTTGTGTCCAACCATTTCCGTTTATGACTTCGGGAGGAACATAGCTTAACTTCCCGAAAGGGTCAATTTTGCCGTTCTGCGGGAGCGTAATTCCAAAATCAGATAGTTTTACACCACCAGTCCACGATATAAGTATGTTCTTTTGATTTATGTCTCTGTGAATCAATCTTCTCCCTTCAAAGTTGTGAATATATTCTGTTGCTGTGAGGATTTTTTCTGAGATGAAAAGAAAAATGTCAAGAGGGATCTCATTCACTTTTTTGAGAAATTCCATAAGATTTACTCCTTTTATGTATTCCATTTCTATGAAGAAGGTGTTTTCTATTTTTCCGAAGTTGTTGGTTTTTACTATGTTTTCGTGGTCAAATCTTGCTGATATTTTTGCTTCATTTATAAAAAGTTCTGTGTGTTTTGAGGATTTGAGGATTTTTATCGCTACGAGTTTTTTGAAGCCCGCTTCTGATACTTTCCACGCTCTATATACTTTCCCCATTCCTCCTTCGCCTATCTCTTTTGTGATTATGTATTGACCGAATTTTCTCATTCTTATAAAATAATTTTACTTTACAGGACTTACTTTTATCAAACTCACTTTTTGCTTGCAACAGATTTTTAAGAGATGTTTTTTTTTCCCGCTTTTATTTTTCTACTTCTTCTATCAGTTTATTTCTTTTGAGTTCTTTTATGAAGGAAAATATCTTTTTTTCTATATCAGATTTGATTTCGTTTTTTTCTTTCAGGTGTTGGGATATAAATTTTTTAATGCGTTCTTCGGATGGGAGTTCGTCAAGGATTTCCCAGATCAGCGTTCCTGCTTCGTTCAGCATAAATATTTTATCACCTTTTGCAAGAAATAATCTTCCCTCTATCTTTTTTTCAAAATCTGCTTTTTTCAAATACTTTTTCATTTTTCTTTCTGGAAATTTTTAAGGCACTATGAAATCAATGCTTTTTGGTATGATTTCAAATTTTTTGGGTGTGTGTCCTGGCACTTCCCCTTCCATCTCTATCATTATTTTATCTTTTTCGTCTGCCTCAACCTCAACAGTTCTGGCTCTGAAATACAGAACTTTTTTTGTTTTTTTAGCTTTTTCAAATCCCTTTTCTCCCTGATATAAAAGCGGTATTGATTTGAGTGTTTCGATGGAGTTCATATCTTTTACTACTACAATATCAATGAGTCCATCTTCTACATCTGCAAAGGGAGCTATCTGCATGCCTCCTCCGTAAAATCTTCCGTTAGCTACCGCAACAACTCTTATTTTAGCGGAAAAATCTCTGAACTCTTCTTGTTCTGAATCGGTCTTTATTCTGACTTTTTTGTTTTTATATGTGAAGTTGCAGATTATAGCAAAGATGAGGAATGGAATAGTTCCCCGAAAGATTTTGCCGTATTTATTTACAAGGTTTGCGACTTCTCCCCCCATTCCGAACTCGGTTATATTTATGTAATGCCTTTTTACTTCTTTGCCTTCAAAGTTTTTGAATGTACAAAGGACTACATCTAATTTTTTTGTTTTCCCATTCAAAATTATATCAATTGCTTTATCAATATCTTTTGGTATTCCTATGGTTTTTATGAAATCGTTCCCCGTTCCTACGGGAATAATTCCAATTTTTGGTCTTTTTTCCTCTGGTATTTTCATCACTCCATTTACAACTTCGTTCAAAGTTCCATCTCCTCCGACAAAGCAGATCGTGTCAAAATTCTCTGATTCCTCTGCGAGTTCTATTGCTTCCTCCGGTCCGTTAGTGAAAACTATCTCCGAAAATAAATCCGAATACTTTTCCCCTATATAGTTTGCTACTTTTTTCCCTCTTCCTCCACCGCTGTTTGGGTTTATGATGAGCTTTATCTCTCTTTTCATCGCTATAATAATTTTATCTTTGTTTAAAAATTTGTGGTGAAAACATTTTTTAATTTTAATTTTTTAGAAACTAATTAGTGCGATAAAAATCGTGTTAAATTCCTTTTTTATGTTTGAAAAGGTAAAAGAGGTTATACATTCTCCTTCAAGAGCACTTGAATTTTTTCTCGGAAAAGAAGTTATATCTGAATTTGTTCCTTTTGAAGAACTTTCAGATTATGAAAATTGGTGGAAGGAAGAAGGTGAGAAAATATCTGAATCTGTCGATAGAGCCAGAACTCCTTGGCTCAAAATGTATGATGAGACAGGAAAAAGAATAGATGAGATTCAGTATCCTTCGGAGTACTGGAAGATGCTATATGAAGGATATAAAAGAGGTATTATAGATAGGGTTTTTAATAAAGGTTCTATAAAGCCGTTTTATCTTATTGAGTATATAGTCACTTTCTTTGATGCAGGGCTGGGGTGTCCATATACTGTCTCTTTATCTACTGCTCTTTCTGTTTTCAAGTATGGTTCAGAAGAGGTGAAAAATGAAATTCTGCCCCTTATGAGGAGAAAAGATGAGAAAGTTTGGCAGGGTGCTACATGGATGACGGAGATAAAAGGAGGTTCAGATCTTGGCTATTCTGTTGAGACGATCGCTGAGGAGAAAGATGGGGTCTGGTTTTTAAACGGGGAGAAATATTTTGCTTCTAATGTTGGGGCTGAGGTGGCGGTTGTTGCAGCGCGTCCGAAAGGAGCTCCACAAAATGTAAAAGGGCTCGCTCTCTTTCTCATAAAAAAACATAAAAAAGATGGCTCTCTTAACTACTTTGTGAGAAGATTGAAAAACAAAATAGGAACAAGGTCTGTCCCAACAGGTGAGGTTGAACTGAAAAACTCATATGCTCATCTTCTCGGGAAAAGAGAGTGGGGTATCTATGAGATTTTAGATGTTCTTAACTCTTCCCGTCTTGCTAACATATTCGGCAGTGTTGCGGTTATCCAAAGAGCTATATCTATTGCTCTGAAATTCGCTTCTCAGAGATTTGCTTTCGGAAAAAATGTGATAGATCATCTTCTTGCAAGAAAGCAGTTTGAAGATAGGGTTGGTGAGTTTGTCAAGTGTTTCAGAATGGGATACGACTGTGTATCGCTTTACGATGAAGTGTTCCGTGAAGTTCCTCCTTTTTCAGATAAGTTCAACCTCTTCCGTCTTATGTCTCATATAGCGAAGTATTACACCGCTGAGGTGTCTATACAGACATCAAAATGGGCTATGGAGATGTTCGGCGGGCTTGGAATCTTGGAGGAGTTCCCAACAGAAAGATTGTTCAGAGAATCAATAATTCTATCTATATGGGAGGGGACCCCACACCGGCAGATGTTAGATGGTCTTGAAGTTATGGTCAAAAAACAATCTCACAAATTACTTTTTGACTATATCAGAGAGAAAAACAAAAATAACGAGTTTGCGGTTCGGAAAGTATCAGAAATTCAAAAATTTACAGAAGATTTTCTTTCAAAAGACGAAAATTTTCAGGAAAGAAATGTTGAGATGCTTTTTAAGAAACTTTCGGAGTTGTGGGAAATCTGAAAAATACCTTCAAAGCTCGGGCGAATTTTAGTAATCAATATCTCACTTTTCCCGATTTATATTAATTTATGACTTTATCTCCGATGGAAAAGTTAAAAGTTATTTCTTCATCTCATGATGTTGGGCTCCATTTTTATGAAGTTGTGAAAGACGCGGAGGGAATTTTTGTAAAGGGGGAAAAAGAAATCATTGAGCAAGACAAAATAACTCTTGACCCTAATTTATCTTTTGATTTTGTGGTTTTCTCTCCCGAATACTCATTCATTCCTAACTCGCAAAGCTCTTTTTCTTGTGTTTGGACTGATTGGAACTTGAATGTCCCTCTTGTTTTTGAAAATGCCCGGAAGTTCAAGCTCGTGATTATTGATGAAGCGGGATTTGAAAAGCTGAAGAGTTTGAAATTACCATTTAAGGTTTATCCTCTGCCTGTTTTTGCTATACATGCAAGCTGGCGAGTCCCCAAACCTAAACCCAAGAAAAACAAAAAGATAGATGTTGTTTTTTTAGGGAATCTCAACCCGGGAATTCATACGAGGAGAAACTCGGCTTTGCGTAAGATACTTCTTTTACCGGAAAAATACAAAATTGCGGTTGGTGTTGGTTTATATGATCCGGAAGCATACTCAGAAGTTCTTTCGTCTTCAAAGATCGTCTTCAACATGAGTGTCAGAAAAGAAATGAATATGAGAGTTTTCGAAGCTGTAAAGTGTAATTCCCTTCTTTTTCTTGAAGAAGATAATTTGGAAACATGGAAATACCTTACAAAGTGGGAATCAGTTATTCCATATAGAGAAGATAATCTTGCGGAGCTTATGGTTAAATATCTTGGAATATCTGATGAGGAGCGAGAGAAAATCACATCAAATGCTTTATCTGAGATCTCTCGTATATCAGAAAGCTATGTGTGGCAGAAAATCTTTGAGATAGATAGAGATGTAGAATCCGAGAAAATAAAAGATGATATATCTTTGCGTCTGGGAACTTTCAAGACACTTGTAAATACAATTTTCAATTTTCCAGTGAATGAAAGATTTGTGAGTAGAGCAGAAGAGATAGGACTTAACTTGCTTGATGAGATAAAGAGTTTGGCGGGAGAAAAAAGCAAAATTTTTAGAGCTTCTGTTCTCAACGAACTTTCTTTTATGTACTTATTTCTCTTGAGAAGAGAAATACGCGGTAATGAAAGAAGGGGAGACGAAGAGGAACTATACAAAAAATCTTCAAGGTATATTTTATCTGCTTTATCTTTTGAGCCGAACTCCGCTATACTATGGTACAACTTGTCTTTTCTTAACTACTCTTTTGGGATGAGAGATGATTTTCTGAACTCTGCTTTGAGGTTTTTGAAAATTTTAGATAAAGAAGGAGAAAATTCAATCTATATTTCTCCATTCCCCGATGTATTTTCCTTTACTATCTTCTCTCACTATACATATTTGAAAAGTTATGCTGATTATCTCTGGCTCTCTTTCATAGAAGATATTGATGAGCTGAAAAGAGGTTTAGCCAAAGTTCTCCAGACGCAGATTTTTATATTTCTTGCTAATGATGCTATTGCTTTTGGTGATCTGAGGTCTGCTGAAAGATTCTGCTCTTTTGCCATAACGAATTTCCCCAACTGTCCCGACTTTTACTTTCTTATGGGAAAAATAAAACTTATGCAGAGAAGTTTTTTTGACTCCGTTTCAGCATATCTGAAAGGTTATGAGCTTGATCCGGTAAACTATTTAAAATGGGCTGAGATTTTGCTTTCTTTGCTTTTATCTGGACAAAAACAAAAATTTCAAGAGGTTCTCGGAGAAATGAAAACCATGTCAAAAAGATTATATGTTCTTGATGGAGCTAAAATAGAAATTTCCGGTATAGATGAGAATATATACATAAAGCCGGTTTCAAAGATATTTGATGATTTTTCTCTGTTTCAAGATTGAGCTTTCGGTTTTAAATAGAAATAAGAGGAAAATATCAAAGTTTTTTTGGTGTTTGCTTAAATTTTCTATAATGATGGGATATAAATTTCTTACAGTGCTTTTGCCTTTACCTTTGCTTTTAGCTTTTGAGTTTTTATCGGCTGGTAGGTTTTTGGTAGATTCCCCAGTACTTTTTCAAGATGAAAAGCCCCTTATAGATAAACTTATAAGAGACATTCTCGGAAGAGATGAAGAAGAGTTTAAGCAAAAAGATAAACAAGGTAAAGATAAAGAGTCAAAAGAAAGAGAGAAGAAAGAAGAAAAGAATTTTAAAGTAGAAGAAAAATCTCAATCTAAGGGTTATTCATCAGAAGAAGCGGAAAAGGGTATAGAACCTGAGAGACAGAAGGTTTCTCGCTCTGAAATGGTTTCTTCAAAGGTCTTTGTTCTTGAAGTTGAGGGAGCGATAAGTCCCCCTGTTGCCGACTTTATAATAGAAGGCATAAAAGAAGCTCAAGAAAAAGGAGCAAAGCTTATCGTTATTCTTCTTGATACTCCGGGAGGGCTTGATTTATCTATGAGAAAGATAATTCAGGCGATAGAGTCATCTTATGTTCCTGTTTGTGTTTTTGTTTGGCCTATTGGAGCTCGTGCTGCATCTGCGGGAACATTCATAACAGTTTCTGCTCATATTGCTGCTATGGCTCCTGGGACATCAATAGGTGCTGCGTCTCCTGTTATGATGGGGGGAAGAGAAATTGACGAAAAGCTGAGGAAAAAAATAGAAAACGACGCCGTCGCTTATATAAGGTCTATTGCTGAAAAGCACGGAAGAAATGCAAATTGGCTTGAAAAAGCGGTAAGAGAAGCAGCTACTCTTACAGCAGAAGAAGCAGTAAAAAATAATGTTGTTGACCTTGTCGCTGAAAGTGTTCAGGAGTTGATAAAAAAGATAAACGGTAAGAAAGTGAAAACATCTGCTGGTGAGATCACCCTTGACCTTTCAAGCTATGAGATTGTAAGGTTTGAGCCAAACCTAAAACACAAAGTCCTCAAGGTTATTTCTGACCCAAATATAGCTTACATACTCCTTATGATAGGTATATGGGGGATATTCTTTGAGCTTGCAAATCCTGGAGCTATTTTCCCCGGAGTCGCGGGAGCGATATGCCTTATTTTAGGGCTTTATTCTCTTCAAACCCTTCCTGTCAACTGGGCTGGAATTTTGCTTATTATAACGGGAATAATTCTTTTTTTGCTTGAGGTTAAAGTCGCGTCTTCTGGGCTTCTCACTCTTTCTGGGATAGCAAGTATAATACTTGGTTCTCTTATGCTTTTCAGGTCTCCTGAACCTTTTTTGCGTGCGTCTTATAGAGTCATAATATCTACAACTTTATTTACCGCTGCTTTTTTCGTGTTCGTAGCATATAAAGGAATAAGAGCGCAGTTCAAAAAATCACCCGTCGGCTTTGAAGGATTGATGGAGGAAGTGGGAGAAGCAATTTCTGATTTCCAAGATGGTAAAGGCAAAATCTTCATCTCAGGTGAAATATGGGAAGCCAAAGTTGCAGAGGGAGAAAAAAATATCGCAAAGAGCGACAGGGTGAAAGTTATAGGAAGAGACGGAATGATTTTGCTTGTCAAAAAAGTTTAAATATTTTCCGAGTAAATCCCGCAGAATTGGGGAGTGAAAGTAAAATGTTCGTCATACCATCTCTTGACATAAAAGATGGGAAGGTTGTACGACTATTTAAGGGAGATATATCACGCGAGATATTATCTTTGAGTGTTTCTCCCGTTGATGTAGCTAGATTGTGGATCGAAAAAGGTGCTAAGTTTCTTCACATAGTAGATATAAACGCTGCTTTTGAGAGAAGCGAAGGTCAGCTTGACATTATAAAAGAAATTCTCGCTCTTGGTGTTAAGGCTACGGTGGGCGGAGGTATGAGGAGCTTTGATAAGGTCAGAGAACTTGTGATCTCGGGAGCGTGGGGTGTTGTTATATCTACACTTATTTTTGAAAATAAAAACGAATTCCAAAGAATAGTTCGTGAGTTCGGAGATAAAATCATGGTGGCTCTTGACTTTGATGAAAACTTCTTTATCTCCATAAGAGGTTGGAAAGAAAAGATAAAAAGAACTGTGTTTGATGTTGATGACTTGATTTTTATGCCTATAAAGGGTTTTATTTTTACAGCGGTTTTCAGAGATGGAACATGTCAAGGAGTACCAAAAGAGCATTTCAAGAAAATTTCAGAGTTCTTCAAAGATTCCGGAAAAATACTTATAGCATCCGGGGGGATCTCATCTGATGATGAGCTTATTTTTCTGAAGTCGTTGGGTTTTTGGGGAGCTATTGTTGGCAGAGCTTTATACGAGGGAAAGATAAAAGTTTTCGAAATATAAAAGTGGAAATTAAACTCTTTGAAGATTTAACCAAGTGATCACGCATTAAGTAAAATAAAATAAATAATGAAGGATTAAAGAGCAGAGAAGGAGGGAGATTTCGTATGTCATATGTAGAAAGTGAATCAGGAAGCATCATAAGACCTTATAACCCTTCTGAAATAGAAGAAAAATGGCAAAAAGAATGGGAAAACAAAGACGTATTTCGCCTGAAAGGGGAAGGAGAGAAAAAATATATTCTGGTTATGTTTCCTTATCCTTCTGGGAGGATACATATGGGGCATGTGAGAAATTACACGATAGGAGATGCGATAGCTCGCTATTATAGAATGCTCGGGTATGATGTTTTGCATCCGATAGGGTGGGATGCTTTCGGGCTTCCGGCAGAAAATGCAGCTATTGAGCACGGAGTCCATCCAGCCAAGTGGACACAAGAAAACATATCATACATGAAAAAACAACTAAAACGCCTCGGAATATCTTATAACTGGAAAAGAGAAATAGATACCTCTTCTCCTCAGTATTATAGATGGGAACAGCTCTTTTTCATACAGATGTTTGAGAGGGGTTTAGCTTACAGGAAAGAAGGTTTTGTCAATTTCTGCCAGAGATGTAATACTGTGCTTGCTAATGAACAGGTTATTGCTGGTGGTTGTTGGCGATGTGGGACGCCCATAGTAAAAAAGAAAATGTGGGGATGGTTCCTCAAAATCACAAATTACGCAGAAGAACTTCTTTCAGAGCTCGAAAACTTAGACTGGCCCGAAAGAGTCAAGAAGATGCAAAAGGATTGGATAGGAAGGTCAGAAGGAGCTTTGTTCAGGTTCCCTGTTGAAGGTCTTGAAAATCCGCTTGAAATATTCACAACAAGACCCGATACTGTATTCGGTGTTACCTTCATGGCAGTTGCCCCAGAGAACGATAGAGTAATGGAGCTGACAGTAGATGAGAGGAAAGGAGAAGTTGAATCATTCTGCGAGAAAGTTATGAGAATGTCAAAGGAGGAGAGAGGAGCTGAAATTATTGGTGTTTTCACAGGAAGATATGCGATAAACCCTTTTAATGGAGAGAAGATACCTATTTGGGTGGCAAATTACGTTCTGCCCGACTACGGAACGGGTGCTATAATGGCTGTTCCAGCTCATGACGAGAGAGATTTCGAGTTCGCAAAAAAATACCAGATAAAGATAAAACCAGTGATATTGCCTTATGATGGTGTTCATGATTTTTCAAAGTCCGCCTTTACAGATAAAGGAAAACTTATAAACTCAGGTCAATTCTCTTCTCTTGACTCAGAAGAAGCAAAAAAGAGAATAGTTCAGTTCGCAAAGGAAAAAGGTTTTGGGGACTTTGCAGTAAGTTACAGGTTGCGCGATTGGGGAATTTCTCGCCAGAGATACTGGGGTGCTCCGATACCGATAATATACTGTGAAAAGTGCGGGACCGTTCCTGAAAAACCTGAGAACCTTCCTGTTGTCCTCCCCCCGAAAATGGAAGATATGGAGGAGTGGAGCAAAATAAACTGTCCATACTGTGGTAATTCCGCTCGCAGAGAAAAAGATACTATGGATACATTCGTTGAGTCGTCTTGGTATTTTCTCGGCTATCTTTCGGGAGATATTGAGAAGGTTGATTTTTCTTCTCATCCTTTCAATGAGAAATTGGTTGAAAGGTATATGCCTGTTGATATGTATATAGGTGGAATTGAGCATGCTGTTTTGCATCTTCTCTATGCGAGATTTTTCACAAAGGTTCTGAGAGATTTGGGATATATAAAGATTTCAGAACCGTTCAAAAAACTCATAACACAGGGAATGGTCATAAAAGATGGAGCAAAGATGTCAAAGAGTAAAGGAAATGTTGTGGATCCCGATGATGTTGTCGCAAACTACGGAGCAGACACAGCAAGATGCTTTATTCTTTTCGCAGCACCTGTTGAAAAAGACCTTGAGTGGTCAGATAGGGGTGTTGTGGGAATTTATAGGTTTCTCAACAGAGTTTGGAACACTCTGAACTCCATCTTTGATATTATCAGAAGAAGTGGATATAAAAATTTAGAAGTTGATGAAAAAAATATTTTCCTTGATGTTTCCAATAGGGTAGAGCTACTCAGAAAATCTTATGCATATTGTGTTTTGTCTGTTGAGAAAGACATCAGAGAACTTGGATTCAACACATCTCTTGCTCGTCTTATGGAGTTTATAAACTCTCTAAATGATTTTAAAGAGGATGTAAAGGGGAAAAATCTATCTCTATCGGAAAATGATGCCCTTTGTGTTATAGGAATGATATCGGGTTTCCTCAAAATTCTTTCCCTCTTTGCTCCTCACATATCAGAGGAACTCTGGCATATATTGAAAACCGAAATAGAAAATTCAAAGAACTACAAACTCCTATCCGAAGAGAAATGGGTTATATCTTATGGACTTGAAAAGTTTTTGGAGGAAGAATATATTACCATTCCCGTTCAGGTCAATGGGAAGCTAAGAGCTGAGATAAGGGTAAAAAGAGGAGCTGAACAAAGCGAAGTGTTTGAGATTGCAAAATCGGATGCAAAGATTTCAAAGTATATTGAAGGTAAGGAGATCAAAAAGGTTATCTTTGTGAAAGATAAGATAATAAACATAATTGTCAGCTGATTTTTCATCTTATTGAGAGTTCGTCTTTTTCAAATTTTCTCAGAAATCCTCTTTTGCTTTCGCCATCAAGGAATTCGGCAAATTTTATAATGTAAGGAGACCTGCTATCTATTTTCAAAATTTCTTTTTTAACCTCTTCAATTTTCAACCTCGTGTCAAGGTAAATTTTCAGCGCTTCCTTTATTTTTTGTATTTCATCTGATTCTACTCCTGCTCTTTTCAGTCCTACGAGGTTTATTCCTGCTATGCGTGGTTCTATTCCGACAACAAGTAAAAATGGTGGTACATCTTGAGTGAGGAAAGTTGTGGCTCCCACCATCACCATATCTCCAACTCTTACGAATTGGTGTGAGCCGGAGTATCCACCGAAGACCACTCTGTTTCCTACTTTTGTATGTCCTGCAAGTGCAGAAAAGCTTGTCAGAACACAACCTTCTCCTATCTCGCAGTCGTGAGCTATGTGTGCATATGCCATTATATAATTTTTTGAACCTATTTTTGTTATTCCTCTGCCTTCTTTTGTTCCTCTGTGTATTGTGACGAACTCTCTTATTATGTTTTCATCTCCTATTTCTACTGATGTTTCTTCGTCTTTATATGCTATGTGTTGAGGGGGAGTTCCTATTACTGCGTAGTGATAAATTTTATTCTTTTTGCCTATTTTCACTTTTCCCTCTATTATCACACCTTCTCCGATGAAGGTTTCTTCACCTATTTCAGCTTTGTCGCTTATTACACTTGATTTTGAAATTTTTGTTTTTTGGTCTGTCATGTGGTTTTTGGTTTATTTTATGCTTTCAGAATTTGCTTTATCTTTTGTTCAGATTTTTTCACCTCTAAATTTTTTCATTTTTTTATTCTTTGGATTTGAAGATTTTCTCTCTAAGTTTTGAAAGTTCTTCTTTTTGTTTCATTTCCTGGAATTTTTCCATTATTTTCACATATTCTCTATCTAAGTTTATAAGTCGCATAAGAGCCGTTTTTGCTATGTTTTTGTAAAAGATTGTTGTGAATGATGGATTGGATTTTTCAAGGTTTTCAATTCCACCTCTTATTATGTATATTATTTGTGTGTCATCTTCTGAAGATTTTATGGTTGCAGAAGCGTTTCTGTTCAAAAGTATGTCACTTTCACCGAATATCTCTCCCTCTTCAAGCTCCGCTATCTTTACATTATTTTTTATGACTTCTACTTTTCCTTTCATAACCATAAACATTCCGCCTGTGATTTCTCCTTCGCTTATTATTGTTTCTCCTTTTTTGAACCTTATTATGTTTATGAACCTCTCTACTGCTTCAAAATCCTCTGACGGAATATACTTGAATATTCCTGTATTTTTTACCTTTTCCTTTATCTCTTCTGTTCTTTCAATTATCTCCATATTAACAAAAAAAGCATATAAATTGAAGATAAATAAAAAATAAATGTTATTTTTGCGATAATAATTTTATAATATTTATTTTTGTGTAGATTTCAGTTTTTGTTTTATAATTCTTTATAAAGGAGGTTTTTGAGGTGAAATTTGATAAAACTGTAAATTACATAAAAGATATGATGGAGAAAAATAGGATGGAGATGGTAAATCTTCCGATGAGAGTTAATCCTCAAAATTTTCCTGAATGTGTTGAGGTCGTTCTCAAATTCCTCAACTCTATAATAAGGTCCCATATCGTAGTTGAGATATGCAATTTAGCTGAGGGGTTAGATATTCCCGGGCGTGA
>JAUQOU010000064.1 GCA_030550715.1 bacterium
CTTTTGTATTAGTTCGACAGGCAAGATATAAAGACGATAACAAAAATAGGGAAATTAAAATTAAAAAATTCTCCCTATTCTTCATCATTTTTACTTTGTTGCTACCTTCCCAAAATTTTATTTTTTTATATTGATGAATCAAAAACTTTTTAGTATAATTTCAACATTTTTCAAAAATAATAAAATAAATAAAAAATCTAAAATCTTTTACTAATTTTTTGAAAAAATTTAGGAAAACACTATAAACAATGTGTGCAAAGTATAAGAAAAGGGAGTCAATCATATTTGATTCTCTTGAAGTGTGTATGAGCTGAGATACGATCACGGATTAGATTTGCTTAGCAGTTGAGGTCAAAAGTTTTTTAGTATCCCCAGGTGGCAGTCTTCTGTATTTCAGTTCATTTTGTTATCCGCTCGTTTTTAGATCTTTCATAAAGGGGTAAGTTTTCTGAACTTCTACTCACCACTATAACAAGCCCTGATTTGTTGCGATTCCGATTTTTCCATTAGTTGCAAGAATTTATTGAAAACTAATTTTGCGACAGAGCAAAAAATTATTTTTTTTCAGCAAATATTTTCCCCCAAGACTAATGATATAGTGTATTACAAAGATAAAGGAGGAAAAGAAATGAAAGGATTGAAAATCTTTTTGATTGCTTTCATTAGTGCGGTGGCTTGTGCAAAAAGCCTTCCAAAGTATCCTTATACATTTGACGCTCAGATTATTTCATCTCTTGATCCGGAGACTGTTCAGGTCAGAAGTTCTGGAACATGGGAGAACGGTGAAGGTGCTCTGCTTGAAGCAAAGATGAATGCAGTATGGGTGGTTATCCAGACTCTCGCTCAAACTGATCAGGAAAAACTTCTCGTTGAGAGAAATAAGGAGAGAGTATATTCAGATATAGATAGATTTGTTATGGTTCAGGGAAGTCCTTCAAGAAAGCAAACTCCAGAGGGAAAGATAAATATACAAATAACAGCCGTGGTGAGAAAAAAATTGCTTGAAGACTCTTTAGTTTCTGCAGGATACATACAGAAAAGAGAAGAGATAATAGAGGTGCTTGAAAATCCGTCAATTATTGTTATACCATCTGATGCTGTTAGGAACGCAGATTGGGCAGAGTTTGTTGCCAATGAGATAAATTCTTACCTCACAACAAGGAAATTTGAGGTTCTCAATCCAGATACCCTTGATAAGCTTTACGGTATGGCATCGCAGGTAGAGTCATTGGAAGGTCTTCCACAAGATCCTGTTGCTAAAATAGCTCTTTCTGTCGGTTCAGACATATATATAACTTTTGAGGGTAAGTTTGAGGAGAGGGAGGTTGGTAGAGATAAGACTGTCAAGGCGGTTGCATCGGTCAAAGCCTTTGAAACGACAACCGCGAGACTTATAGGTTCTTCCACTGGGTTTTCAAAAGAGCTTGTTGCGGGTCCGGGAAAAGATAGAGTCACTATGTCTGAAGCAGTCAGAGACGCGATTGATAAGGTTCTGACTCAAGTTATGGATTACTGGAAATCTGATATGAGAAAGGGCAAGCAGTTTTTAATAATGCTTTATGGTGATTTCTCAACATTAGAAAAGCAAAAAGACGCTGTTGATTCAATAAAAGAGATGTCTTCAGATTATAAAAGAGAAGTTTCAACGAAGAATCTTATGACTTTCAGAATTTGGTTCAAGGGTAAGTCTGATGAAGTTCTCTTTGAGCTCCAGGATAAAATGAGTAAAAGGGCATTGAAGATATCGCCAGTTGTTCAGAACAGAAAGATGCTTCAGATAAAAGTTGAACAATAATGAACATGTTTGAAGCGAAGATTATAGATAAAAAAGAGGTTGCTCCTTCGACCTTTGTTTTCAATCTAGATTGTAAAATCGGCTATGAGCCAGGGCAGTTCGTTATGATAAGCTCTCCTTCTATACCATGGATAATACCAAAGCCATTTTCTATTCTTTCTTATGATGATCAAGATGGTTTGAGCATACTCTTTAAGGTCTATGGTTTATGGACAGAGAAATTTTCTGCTTTGAGTGTTGGTAGCACGGTCAATCTGGTTGGTCCTTGCGGTTCAGGTTTTATAACATCTTTGAAAAGGTATGGTTTTTCTGGAAATTTTTCAAGGATACTTTTTGTAGCGGGAGGAGTTGGTATAGCTTCTATTTTTTCGCTTTTCAAGCACTTTGATGGGGCAGAAAAGGTTCTTGTCTTTGGTGGGAGAACGGAGAAAGACCTGGTTTTACTTGAAAAAATTTCTTCTCTTGGAGTTCAGGTTCTTGTATCAACTGAGGATGGTTCAGCAGGATTCAAAGGTCGTGTTACAGATGTTATGCAAAAACTTGATATCGGTGATTTTGATGTTATACTCTGCTGTGGTCCAGTTCCTATGATGAAAGCTGTTTCTGATTTTGCTAAGATTTTGGATAAACCTCTGTTTTTAGCGATGGAAGAAAGAATGGCATGTGGCATAGGTATATGTTTTTCGTGCGCTGTGAAAACGAAAAACGGTGTGAAACTCTGCTGCCGGTATGGCCCAGTTTTCAGCAGTGACGAAATTGCATGGTAATGTCGTTCATCTTCTTACAATAATCTCGTAAGGGTTTGGCCAGATCCAGTTAATATCATTTACTAATGGAGAAGTCATTATTCTAACTATCTGTTTTCTCGCTCTTTCTATGGATTCCGGGGCGGATGATTTTCCAACTATTATTCTTGATTCTTTGGGTGGGATATTATCTCCTCCTAATCCTTTACCTACGATCTGATCTTCGTGGTCTTTAAGCTCGTAAGATATTTGCACTGTTACTGTCGCGGGAGATTGATTCTCTATCTCAACAGCCCATTCCCATATGTATCCCGGTTTTGGCATAGTTTTTGCTACAGGTCTCCATCCAAAATTTTTTATGACTACGGGTTCGGTTTCTCTTTTTTCTATGCCGGAGGGAGTTTCTACAGTTTCTTCTTTTATATGAACTTCTTGAGTTTTTGTAGTTTTTCCCTCTTGTTCTACTTTGTTTGATTTAGAAAAAATATAAATTGCAAGCAAGATAAAAACCGCTATCGTTATAAAAGGCAGGTATCTCTTTATTTGCTTCATATATTTTTAAAGATATTCTACTTTGCATTTGGAAAAATTTGAACAGAATTCCTATGCTTTGCTGTACTTTTTTTAAATGATTTTTTCTCTGAGCTGATTTGTGGTATTGCTATGAGTGGATTTTCTGATAGAAGATTTTACTAAGGCAAATCCTAATGAAATTTAGAAAATAGTGGAACCATTGAAGGCACAAGATCCCTCACTCCATTGAAATTTTCAAGATCTACTATAACATCGTACTATTTTTAGAAGAAATTCTATTCCTCACTTGATTATGAAAAGAACAATTTCTTTACACTTTCTGATATTTTTATAAAATTCCTGCTATACTCGTATTACATTCATCACAAAACAAAAAAATCTATAAGCAAAAATGAGATATGAAACTTCTTTCAAAGAACTAATCTTGGGTGCAGAGGAAGAAATCCTCTCTCTTATCATCGGTCTTAATCTTAAAATCTTAGAAGTTAAAAATGTTGAATTCCCCCAGGTCAGAGAAAAAAGAGTTGATAAACTCTATATCTCCGAATACAATGGTAAAAAATTTGTCTTACA
>JAUQOU010000065.1 GCA_030550715.1 bacterium
GGCGTGATAAAGCTCAGGTAAATTATTACAAAGAAGTTGTTAAAGAGCATATTGTGGGGCTTGTTAATTCTGTAACGCGTCTTTTGCAGAGTATAACATCATACTATCCTGAATCCTCGTTTGAAAATATGGTGATGAAAGAACTTGAAAAATTGATAGAGCAATTTTCAAGTAAATATACTCTTTCTGAAAGGAAGCAAGGTGAAGCGAGCTGAAAGATGGATTCTTTTTTTCATTGTTGCTCTTTTTATATTTTCTCTTGACTTGATTTCAAAGTGGCTGATAGAGAAAAATTTACCTTATCTTTCTGAAATAAAGATAACAAGCTTTTTCAACATAGTTCATTTCAGAAACAGAGGTGTGGTTTTTGGGCTCTTTTCAGATATAGAAAATAACCTGTTCCGAAACATCATGAACATCTTTTCTATTCTTGTCATGTTCTTTCTGCTTTATTTTTCAAGATACTTTTCTGGGATTTCTTTTTATGTTATTGGAGCTATGATAGGTGGGGCTTGTGGGAACATCTTTGAACGTCTCTCAAAGGGATATGTTGTGGATTTTCTTGACTTTCACATACGAAATTATCACTGGCCTGCGTTCAATATCGCAGATTCAACAATCACCATAGGTATGATAATTATAATGTTAAGTAGTATAAGAAAAAAACAGCCGAACAGATCTGACATCAGATGAATCCAAACTGAGATAAAATTCTTTTTAAATTGTCTCCTATTTTCTGTAGAAAGAGGTTTGTTTCAAACTGGTTCGGTCTTTTGAAGCCCTGTCCTTGAACTTTATCTGATATGCTTTTGAGATAGTTTGAGTTAAGATAGATCATACCGTAAAAGTCGGGAGATTGGAAGCCAATATAAGGTAGTATTCCAGTTATTGAATCTTTGTCTATTTTTTCCGGCAAGGTTGAGTTCAATCCGGGTTTGTAGTTTTGATAAAAATGTTCTTTATCTTCGTAGAAAAATTCTGATACACATATTTTAGATTCATCGCCTGAGATGCTTTTATTGATTCTTGATTCTGTGCAGTACAGTTTGCATTCGCCTGTTGTGTTATCTTGAACCAGGCAGATCTTCTCGCTTTTCTGGTTTTGTTTATTGCAATTTGAGTCATTTGTAGGACAGTAAGATATACAACTGAATTCTTTCTCACTTATCAATGATTCTTCGCATATAGTCAATCTTATATCACAATTTCCTTTTGTAGAGCTTTCAAAGCAGTAAGAATCTTTCGGCATTTTACAGAAAAACGATGTCAATATGTTGCTCTTGGCAAGTGGAGATATGGCAGGATTAGAAGATACACATTCCCATTCAAGAATAAACACATTGTCATCTGTCCACGCAGGTAGTATTCCTCTTAAACCTTTATCTGATGAGAAGAAAGCATGAAAATCAAATTCTATCTCATCTGGAATTATGCCTACTATGATACTTGAGATGAAAGTTGGATTTACGAATTGTGAAAGATTTGAAAGTATTCCTTCTGGCAAGCCTGAAGTTCCAAACGACTTTATCAAACTTGTTATCAGCGTATCAAATATTCCTGTCTTTACAAAAGCTATCGCAAAAGTGAGGAAGGTATCAAGAAGCTCTTTCCATCTTACTCTTGCGGTTCCCTCAAAGCTCCCTTTTATTTTCTCAAAAGTTCCTTTCAGATTCTGCGGCAGTTCAATTGTAGCTAAACTTCTTTTAAAATCAGAAGACACTGTTTGATCGGCAAAAAATGATGAGCTTGTTGGGAAGGCGATTTTTTTAATCACTCCTTCTCCTTTTTCTACCGGTATTATTATATCATCTGCTTGATCATCTGTTTCAGATAGCAGAGAATCATAGCTATTTTGTAGTGAAACCATAGCATCTATTATGTCTTGTGGTATATCGTTTTTCCAGTATCTTGCTCCTTTTTCATCTTTTCTGACTCCTAAAAGATTTTCTCGCTGGTTGAGTAGAAACGGAACTATTCTGAGTATTACAGATGAGGGATCTTGAGCTATCTGATTTATGCCTCCGAAGTTTTGTATGAAAGAGTACAATCTTGAAAGATCTTCTATTTTTATATCAAGGTCTATTGAAAGTAGAAATTTTATGAGAGCGGAAAGTATTTTGAATGCAGAATATAGTAAATTAGCATCTGCGGAGTCAAACTCTCCTGAGATATCAATTTTCCACAGCTCTTGTCCTCCAAACTCTAATTTCCATGTGAGTTTTTCTATTTTGAAAGACCAATCTTTTTTTTGAGCAGCATATTTTAAGTTTTCGTTTATTTTTTCGATGACAGATATTATGTTTGATTCAAATATATCGTCAAGAAGAGTGTTTATAGTTGTTTCCTGTTTTGGGGTAATGTGTGGGGATAGACCTCCAATAAGCTGGGCTAATGTGTTGCCTAATTCTAAAACTGTGTCCTGAAGGTTTTTGAGAAATATCGCGGTTTGTACAAGAGCCATTCCGAACCTTGCTTCCGGATTTTCCGGCTCCTTATTTATCGCTTTCAGAAACATCTCTCCTGCTTCTGAGTACTTCTCCTGTCCCAAAAGTACTTTTCCTTTCTCTATTATATCTTTTACGCTCTCTTCCTGCTTCTTGCAGTGTAAAAATATGAGAAAGGTTGAAAATATAAGTAAGAAAATTTTGTTTTTCATTCCGAGCTTTTTGTCTATCATGACAAAATAAAAATTAATAATTCATACGCTTATTTATCTCAATGTTTTATTCTATGGTTATTTTTATGCTATCTTTACAGGGAGATGTAAAATTGCCCTCATCTTTGGTATAAACATTGATACAAGAGACCTTCTTGACATAAGAAGCGAACATAGTTCTTTGCCAATTTCTGTATTTATGTTGAGATTAATTTCGGAGGAAAAGAATCCTATTTCTATATCTTCTCCTTCTGCAAGAACTTCGGCTTTTATAACCGCTTCATCTTTCTGCTGAAATGTTGTGAAAAGAAATTTCTTTTTTATACTTGTTTTGAACATTCTTTTCACTTCAAGAGAGAAAATTTTTTCTTTGTCTTTTGTTAAAGAGAAGTTTTTACCGTCATCTTCAAAATCTATCTTTGCGACAAATTTCGGATAGTTGTATATTACCACTCCGGCTTCTCTTGCTATTTCTGTTGTGACAGGAAGATGTCTTATATGAACTTTGAAATCACCTCTTATAAGCGATAAAATAAATCTTGTAAGACCGAAATTTCTGCTGAGGGTTGATTTTTCTGTAAGTGGAAGTGTTACGGCAACCTCATTATATTGCCCTATATCTGTGTCTTCATATTTGAAACCGGCTAATCCCAAAACTGTTATTCCTGGAATCAATTCATCAACTTTCATCAATCTTTTTATTTTTTGGGGAATAAGTTTTTCAGCTTCTTTTGTTTTTGCAGGGAACATAGATATTGATGCGGACGCTTTCCTGTAAAAAATCGGTAGCTTGCCTCTTCCGCTCTCAAAATTCACCTCAAACTGATACACTCCCTCAAACATACCTTTATTTTAATCACTTATTTTCTCAATAGGGTTTTTGATTTAATGATCTCATAGCATTTCTGGTATCGGGAGGTTTTGTTTTTCAAGTTCAAGAAGGTTCTTTATAGTTTCGGTCTCTCTGAAAAATTTCTCTACTTTGAAGTCC
>JAUQOU010000035.1 GCA_030550715.1 bacterium
CTATTGAACCAGGTGAGACCGGAGTTGTTGAATTCGTTGCTTCAAAACCAGGTGTCTTTCCTTTCTACTGCTCTGAGTTCTGCTCAGCTCTACATCTTGAAATGGCTGGTTATCTCATTGTAAAACCTAAAAAGTAAAGGAGGTGGCTGACTATGAGTGGTAAAAAAATAGCAACCGCAACTTTTATATCTTTTATACTTGCGGGTTCTCTTCCTTTATTTGCTCAAACTAAGGAAGATGCAGAAAAATGGCTTAAAAACGCTCGCGATACTCTGACTGTGGTTGAACAGGTTGCGAAAGAACTAATTCAAAAGGGAATAGAAGAAAAAGCTAAGTTTGACCCGGCGGTTGAGAGCGAATGGAAATCTGCTAATGAGTGGCTTGCTCAGGCTAAAAAAGAACTTGAAAAAGCTGAAAAGCTTTGTTCTCAGAATAACTGGAAAGAATGTGCAAACACAGCTAACTGGGCTTGGCAACTTCTTGTTAAAACTGCAACAGCAGCTATAAATGCCGGAAGATCAGCTGGCTTGAAGTAGTTTCGTCTTCGAGAAAGGGAGGGGCAAAATTACAATCAAAATCCTAAAAAGCTCCTCCCTTTCTTTCTCTTTATCTAAAATTTTCATGATGGTACAAGTTTTCTTAATGAGCTCTTTCTTAATTTCTTCCACCCTCTTTAAAGTAGATGCTTCATATCTTGCTCAGGTTCTGCAAAAAGCAAAAGATGGAGATAAAATAATACTTCAAGGCGGAGTGTACAAAGGAAATGTAGTTGTAGATAAAAATGTTTATATAGATGGACAAAAAATATCAGTAGTAGATGGTGGTGGTTCAGGACATGTTATCTACATAAAATCTCCTTGCACTATAAAAAACCTGATAATAAAAAATTCTGGAAGAGATGTTCTTCATGAAGATTCAGGTATTATGGTCGAAAATACAACAGGAGTTTATCTTGAGGGAAACAGGATTGAAAATACTCTCTTTGGTATTTATCTTAAAAATTCAGAAGATATTATCATAAGGGACAATATTATTTTGGGCAATGAAAAAGAACCTTTCCAATTCAGAGGTGATGGAATCCGTCTCTGGTACTCACGAAAAGTCCTTATAGAAAAGAACTATGTAGAAAATATGAGAGATGTGGTTATTTGGTATTCAAACGATGTAAGAGTAATTGGAAATCATGTTATAAACAGCAGATACGGATTACACTACATGTATAGCGATGGTAATATTCTTGAAGGTAATGAGTTTTATGGTAATGTTGTTGGGGCTTTCCTGATGTTCTCAAAGCAAATTCTTATAAGAAAAAATGTTTTCGGAAGCTCAAAATACCTTACAGGAATCGGGGTCGGATTTAAAGATGCTTCATATATCGTCCTTACCGAAAATCTCATAATAGATAATTCTGTCGGAATTTACCTCGCTAATTCTCCTGAGTTCAGAGGGGGGTCAATAAGCGAAGACATACAAGAAGATGATATTTTATCAAAGAAGAAATTTGGCAATATAATCAAACGAAATGTTTTTGCTTTCAATATAGTTGCGGTAAGAGTACTTCCACCGTCTTTTCCAAACCTCATATCAGACAACACCTTCGTGGGGAATTTATTTATCGCAGAATTTGAGCAGGTCCTTCAAGACAGAAATTTTTGGTATTCAAATTTCTTTGATATATACCGAGGATACGATAAAGATAAAGATGGATATGGCGACTTCCCGTTTGAATATTCGTCTTTGTTCCTTGAAGTCATAGCGAAAAAACCAGAACTATCTTTCATTTACTTTTCTCCTCTGAAAACAGTTATAGATATAATTTCACGTGTATTGCCTATTTTTAATCCCCCTCCTGTATTTTCAGATGCAAGACCAAGAATGAAAGCAGATTTTTTCGGTTGGGATAGAAAAGAGAGAAAAATAAAACCTAAACTTATAAATAGAATTAGAGAAAATATTGATATTTTTGCTCATTGAACTGCGGTAATAAAAAAGATGAACTTTGTTTTAGAGATAGAGAACCTGAGCAAAAGTTTTCAGGAACAAAAAGTCATTGAAAATATAAATTTATATATCAGGGAAGGAGAGAAGGTCGTCATCTTCGGATATAACGGCTCAGGAAAAACAACTCTTCTGAGATGTATTATGGGATTTTTGAGTTTTGAGGGTCAAATCAAAATCTTTGGTAAGAATTATTATAATAAAAGGAATTTGGGTTATTGTCCTCAGGTTCACCCTATATGGTCCGTAAAAGTAAAAGACCTTATAAATTTTGCCTCTGTTTCAAAGGGTATCCCTCTTTCAAAATTTTCAGACATGTTTGATTTCTTTGAGCTTGAACTTTCTGCAATTGAGAGTAAAAAATTAACTGAGCTTTCGGGAGGTATGAGGCAAAAGCTCTTTCTCTCTCTTGCCTTTGCGGGACAACCAAAAATGCTTCTCCTTGATGAACCATTTTCTCATCTTGATATTTCAGCTCAGAAAAAACTATTTAACTTCCTCAAAGAACTTGAATCAACTCAAATCATCTCTACACATAGATTGCAAGATGTATCTTTTGCAACAAGGGTAGTTTATATGAATCAAGGGAAGATAAAATTTGATGGAGGATATAAAGAATTTTTAGAAAACTACAAAATTGAAAATGATAGAAAAACCTGACGTATTTTGAGGCAAATTAAGATATGAATGGGAAAGGAAAGATAAATAAAAAATATGCAAGTTTGAGAATGCAACATATTCTTTTTATTTCTTTTGGTTTTCTGTTTTTGGTCTTTGGGAAGTGTCCGAAAACCGAAGAGAAACCAGTTGATTTTTTCCCGGGTGATACCTGCTCGTACTGTAAAATGCACATTACAGAAAAAAGGTATGCAGGAGAATACATTCTGAAAAACGGCAGAGTGAAAAAGTTTGACGATCTCGGTTGCCTTGCTTTATCTTACCTTGAAGAAAAAGAAAATGTTAAGAAAGTATGGGTTGTTGATTTTGAAACAGGAAAATGGCTTTCTCCAGAAAGTGCTCTCTTTTCCTCCGGTTTCACAACTCCTATGAACTACGGATTTGTTGCTTTTGAAAAAACAAGATGTAAAGGTGAATGCCTTGGCTTCTCCCAATTTCTGGAACATGTAAAGCAAAAAGTAAAAGATTGAAATTATGAGAAGTTTAACTAATATGAATCAAGAAAAAATATCATCTTTGAGGTTCTCGGTTATAAAATCTCTTTTCAGCATTAGCTTTAAAGAAATACTTCATTCTCGCCTATTTTTTATATATATTCTCACTTTTTCTCTTCTGGCTTTGGGATTTGGTTATGCTGGCGTAAAGCAAGGGCTATACGGTTATAAGGGATTTGGAAAGTTTATGGCAACACTCATAAATATATCTATTATCCTTGTACCTCTTTTTTCTATACTCCCTTCAAGTTTATCTATTGCGGGAGCGAGAGAAAATCTATCTTTTGAGTATATTTTCTCTTTCCCTCTGAGCAGGTCGGAGTATTTCTGTTCAAACTTTTTATCTTCTTTTGTGGCAAATATCATTCCTCCGACTATTGTTTTTCCGCTCGTTTCTCTTTTCATAAGACCCAGCTCAGAAGATTTTCTGAACTTTATAATAATCTTGGTTTTTATCCTTGCTCTATCTTTTGTTTTTGTGAGCTTAGGGATCCTGATTTCTTCCTTCGCTCCCTCTAAATCGTCTGCCATAGCTTTGGCTATTGTTCTATGGTTTATCTTCACGATAGGTGGTGAAATTGGGATACTTGGGGTGATTCAGACCTCAAACCTTCCAAATTTCATTTTTTTCCTCTTTGTTTTCCTTAATCCAACCGAGATTTTCAGGGTATCAACAATTTCTCTTTTTTCTCAATCCCTTGATATTCTCGGACCTTTCGGAATGTATATTTACTCAATTTTGGGTAAATGGCTTATTCCCTTTTCGTTTTTTGCTATGATATTTATAGGATTTTCTATCTTATCCCTTTCATTCTTTATCTTCAAATTCAAAAGTTTTAAGATGTAATTTTCTTTTTCTATATGTATTTTAAAATTCATTCTTTATGAGATTGATAGATTTGAAACTTCTTCCAGACCTATCGCAAGAGGAGGAAGGAGAAATTGTCAGATGGTTTATAAATTTAAGATGGTTAGCTTTTGTATCTTCTACAGCTCTTATATTTTTCTCTACAATTTTTAAGCTAGTTCAAACTTTTAATAGCTCTGTTCTTTTTGCTCTCTGTGCTCTTGTAGGTATTTCAAACATCTTGTTCTCCAAGCTCCAGATGAAACTGAAACCTTCGTATCTCCTTGTCGTTCAGATGTACTCGGACCTCATAATTTTATCTCTTATGCTTTATTTTTCCGGTTGGTATAAGAACCCATTTTTCCCCGTTTATTTATTCCATATATTTATAGCAAGTGTTATTTTTCCCAGGAAAATCTCATTACTTGTCGTTTTTTCGGTCCTTCTGATTTTCTCTCTCATAACTTTTCTCATCTCCTTTGATGTTATTCCGCTTTTTGATATAAAGCTTTCAGGTCATTTTGTAGGTTTAGGATGGCTCTTTGCCTTTTCCATAGTTATTTTAATTTCATGGTACTTTGCTTTCAGATTATCTGAACTTTTGAAGGAAAAAATAAGGAGAGAAAAGGAACTCAGATTAGAGCTTATCCAAAGCTCAAAAGTCGCCACAGCCGGAGAAATAGCATCGCAGTTTTTTCACGATGTGAGCACTCCTATGACTGTGCTTCTCTCACAGGTAGAAAGATTGAAAACACAGGTTCCTTCCGAAATGCAGAAAGATTTTGAGGTTCTTGAAAATCAAGCCAAAAAGGTTTTCTATTCGCTCTCAAAGTTGCTTTCTTTTGTGAGGAAAAGAAAGAGAACGGATACAGAAGTGAAAGAAGAGCTTGCCGATATTTACAGGGCAGTAAATGAAGTCCTGTACCTTGTCAGAGGAAAATTAGAAAAGCTCAAAATAAATTTGAACTGTGAGATTCTCACGCAATCAAAATTTATACCGGTAAGTCAGAATGACTTAGAACATATCATCTTGAACCTTGTTCTCAACTCAATAGATGCGGTAAGAAAAGCAGAGGAGAAATTTATCTCAATAAGGGTTTATGATAAGTATGATTCGGTAGTTATTGAGGTCGGAGATACGGGCGAGGGTATTCCAGATGATATAAAAGACAAAATTTTTGAACCGTTCTTCACGACAAAAGATGAAGGAACAGGTATAGGGCTGTCTTCTGTCAAAAGAATAGTTGAGTCATACAACGGAAAAATTGAATTTTCGTCCCAAAGAGGAAAGGGAACTACATTTTATATATATCTCCCGTATGAGAAGAATTCTCATAGTAGATGACGATGAAGATTTGCTCTCCGTCTTAAAATCGGAGCTTGAAGCAGATTTTGATTCAAAGCAAATAGAGGTTTTCGTTGAGAGCAGTCCTTCAAAAGCTATTGAGAAAGTCAAAGAGGTGTTCTTTGATATTGCTGTATGTGATCTGAAACTTCCTGAAATTGATGGAATAGAACTGACGAAAATGATAAAATCAATTTCTCCTGATACAACGGTTATAATCATGACTGCTTTCCCTTCTCTTGAAAGTGCTTTGAAAGCTTTGAAACTCCATGTCTATGACTTTATTGTAAAGCCATTCCATATTGATGAATTCAAGTTCACGTTGAAAAAGGCGCTTGAACTTCTTGACCTAAAAAACGGATACAGAATACTCAAAATATCGGACTACGAGTACGGAGATATAGTTTTCAGGAGTAAAAAGATGGAAGAGGTGATTAATCTATCAAAAGATTTGGCTAAAATAGATGTTGATGTTCTCATAACAGGTGAGACAGGGGTAGGAAAGGAGCTTATAGCAAGATATATACATAAGCTTTCTGGAAGGGAAAAGTTTGTTGCATTAAACTGTGCTGCTATACCGCCTGACCTTTTTGAAGCCGAATTATTCGGGTATGAAAAGGGGGCTTTCACGGGAGCTATATCATCAAGAGTGGGAATTGCAGAATGGGCTTCGGGAGGAACTCTTTTTTTAGATGAGATTGCAGAAATGCCATATCAGATGCAAGCTAAATTTCTCAGGTTCCTGCAAGATAAAACTATAAGAAGGCTCGGAGGAAACAAGGAGATAAAAGTTAATGTCAGAATAATCTTTGCCACAAACAGAAATATAGAAAAAGACGTAAAAGAAGGTAGGTTCAGAGAAGATCTTTGGTGGAGAATAAGCGCTTTCAGAATAAATATTCCACCTTTGAGAGAAAGGAAAGAAGATATTGAAGAACTCATAAATTATTTTCTTGAAAAATATTCTCGCGAATTGAATAAGGAGAAAATTCGTATTGATGATGAAGCTCTTGAAATTTTGAAAAATTATAACTGGCCGGGGAATGTAAGAGAGCTCCAAAATCTTATAAAAAAACTTGTGGTTTTCTCAAAAAAGAACATCATAACAGCAGATGATTTACCAGATGGTATAGTTTTCTCTGAACCAGTTTCCTCCGATGCAAGTTCTCCTGATTTTCCAAATTCCTTCTTTGAATTGAGAAAAAAAACCATTGAGGATTTTGAGAGAGATTACATCAAAAAATTGATTGAGAAAACAGATGGAGATTTAGAAAAAGCTTCGCAGTTATCTGGTATCCCTCGTTCCACACTGTATCGGCTCATAAAAAAATACGGAATTAAAAGATGCCGATGATTTATCTCTTTACCTGCTTCAAAAAAGGTACTTTTCGTTTAAAGAAATTACCATATAGTAGGTAGTTTTTTGTTCAAAAATTTACCACCTGGTAGATAGAATTATTATAATTATTATTGTGATGCTTGTCGGACAGCTTATAGATAAGTTAGGTTTATATCTGGCAAGAGGAAAACTTGGTTTCCAAAAATTCACTCCAAAAATAGAACTCAATCCTTACTCTTATGAAAATCTGAAAGTAAAGTACCCACTCCTTGATAAATCATATGAACTTTCAAAAAAGCATTTCTGGGATGACACCCATGTCTTCAACTCACTACTTGAAAAATATGGAGTCCCTCAGATACCACAAGAAGAGAAAGAAGCGCTCCTCAAAATTCTTTCTATAATATACTACGGAGAAATCGTCGCTATGCTTGTTGCTTCTCATCTTCTCAACATGGTTCAAGATATGGATGCGAAAAAAGTTCTTTCCGCACAGGTTATAGAAGAGGCGAAACATGTTACAGCTTATCAGAAGTATCTTTCTCTGCTCGGCGATATACCAGAAATAGACCCAAACTCCCGTTGCATTTTAGACGATGTTTTGAGAACTCGTTCGGTCGCTTTGAAAATGGTCGGACTTCATCTGCTCACAGAAAACGTCGCATACTACCTTTTTACCGCCTTAAAAGAGTGCTACAAGGAACCTATATTAAAAGGACTTTTAGATTATATAGCTCGTGATGAAGCAAAACACGTTGGGTTTGCCAGAAAATATCTCCCAGAAGTGATAAATAAAATTTCATATCTTGGGCAGATCAGAATTCTCATAAAACAGTTTGAGTGGACCTTTCACATCACAGCTTCTATATTGAGGTTAAAAAAAGCAGGAGAGACGCTCGGGATTGATGTTGCTAAATGGTTTGAAAGAGGAACTCGCGATTTTTTAGATGTCGCATACGAAATAATAGAAAAAACCAAATTTGCAAACTTTACTATACCCAAAAATATCTCCGAGCTGATCTCTAAAAAAATCCTTCAAATAATAAGTTCATATAACTAAACAAATTCAAAATATATCACAATTGGATATTTTTATTTAAAATTTTCTCTTATGTTGGTTGTATCTGATGAGAAAAAAGAGCTGGCGAAAAAGAGTGTTCTCAATTTGATTCAGGCTGATTTTCCATTTGAAAGAAGACCTTTTAAAAAGTTAGGAGAAGCTGTTTCACTATCCGAAGACGAAGTTATAGATATAGTTAGGGAATACTTTGAAAGGAGAATTATAAGGCAGATCTGCGCTATTTTTGATACAAGGTCATTAGGATATAAATCTATGCTTGTTGCAGCGAGAGTGAAGAAAGAACACGAGGAAGAATGCGCGAGAATTATAAACACCCATCCCGGAGTAAGCCATAACTACAGGAGAAATCACGACTTCAATCTGTGGTTCACAATAGCGGTTCCTCCAAACTCAAAGATCGGACTTGAAAGAACTGTTAAGATTCTTCAAAAAATAAGTTCCGCAGACGAAATGATAATGCTCCCCACAATAAAACTCTACAAAATAGGAGTTGTTCTTGATATGACCGGAGAAGAGGATCTCACGGGAGAAGATAAGTACAAATTCTATACAGAGAAGGAAAGAAAAGTTATAGGAGTTGAACCAGAAGAAATTCCAGCTATTTTAGCTCTGCAAGAAAATATAACGCCTGAAAAACAACCTTTTGATTTTATATGTGATAAATATGGATTTTCGTTTGAGGAGCTAAAAAGATGGTTTGAAAAGTTCAAGTCGGAAGGAAAAATAAGAAGATACGCTGCAATACTATATCACAAAAGAGCAGGATACACATATAATGTCATGGCTGTGTGGGAGGTAAATGGTTCAGATGAATATATTGATTCTATTGGAATGAAGTTCGCATCTTTCAGGAGTGTGAGCCATTGCTACCGGAGACCGACTTATCCATCTTGGCCATACTCAATCTTTACGATGATACACGCAAGAGATAAGGAGGAAGCAGATAAAATAATAGAAAAAATGTCAGCTGAGACGGGAATAAAGAATTTTGCCGGTCTCGTATCAACAAAAGAATATAAAAAGGTAAGATTGAGATATTTTACTCCTGATTGGGAAGAATGGGAAAATAAGTACAAAGACATTGATGTTTGAGATTTTTGACTGCATTCAAAATTTCACTTTTTATGAAAGTATAGATTTTATAATTGGTGTGAGAATTACTCCAAGCATAAATAGGTTCAGGCTATAGAAAATTTCACGAGGGTTTTTAACCCCTCTTATCATACCGAATATGGAAAAGATCAAAAAAGGCAAAACCACGGGTAAGATTAATTTTGCAATAAGAGCGCATCCGATTATATACGATAGAAGAAGAGTTATAATGATGATTTTTCTTATTTTTTCTCTACCTAACTTTGATAGTGTTTTGAACCCGGCTTTTTCCCATTCATCCCATCCGAACACATAAAACAGGGATAGAGTGTGAGGGATCTGATAAACATACATAAAGAGAGAGAGAAGTATAGTTATATTGTCAATTTTATCTTTTGCTGATAAGTATCCGCTGACAGGGGGGAGGGCTCCCACAAATGCACCTACAAAAACAGATATTCCTGAAATTTTTTTCAAAGGTGTGTATAAAAAATCGTATATGAAAAGAGCTAAAAGAGCTGTGAGCAAAGCTTTTTTACCAGCAAAATATAAAAGAGTAAGTCCTGCTATCAGAAAAAGTGAAGTTATAACCGATGCAGATTTTACACTTATTCTACCAGAGGGAATAGGTCTTGATTGTGTTCTTTTCATCAGTTTATCTTGCTCTCTTTCTAAGATTTGATTTAACGCTCCCGATGAGCCAGCTAAAAAAAAATTCCAGAGAACACAAAAAGGGACTTGAAAGAAAATATCTCTCCCTCTCCAAGCGAGAAGCCCGAAAGCCCACAAATAGCATTTGCAAGAGCTATCTTATACTTTGACAACTCTAATATATCTTTGAGAAAATTTTTTATTCTCACAAGCATTTTATAATTCAGAGAAAAATTAAAGGAATTTTGAAATTTAAATTTATTTTTACATAATTTTGGAGATTATGGGTGTTGGGAAATATGAAGTTCTTCCTGACCTTCTTTACACTTCCGAACATGAATGGGTGAAAATAGAGGGGAAAATTGCTACCTGTGGTATAACAGATTACGCTCAAAAGAGTTTGTCTGATATTGTTTTTGTTGAACTTCCACAGGTCGGAAAGGAAGTCAAAAGTGGAGAAGTGGTCTGCGTTGTTGAATCAGTCAAAGCAGTTTCTGATGTTTTCTCCCCTGTTTCAGGCAAAATAATAGATGTAAATAAAAAACTTGAATCAGAGCCATCTCTGATAAATAAATCACCTTATAAAGAAGGATGGATATTCAAGGTTGAGATTGAAGAAAAAGAGAATGGTTTTAAGCTTCTTTCGGCAGAAGAGTATCAAAAACTTCTTGAAGAAATAGAGCAGGGCAGATAAAGCTTTATTTGGTCTATGAGCGATGCGAACAAGAACAAATTTGAAATTTCAGGAAAAGAGCAGGTTAAGGTAGCAGTCATTCCATCTGCTGGATTTGGCACAAGAGTTCTCCCTGCATCAAAGGCAATATCAAAAGAACTCTTTCCGGTATTTGATAGACCATCTATTCATTATACTGTTCTTGAGTGTGTAAAATCTGGGATAAAAAAAGTGATTCTTGTTCTATCGCGTAGGAAGATGGATATTTTGAGGTATTTTGAAAGAGATGAAGAGCTTGAAAAATTTTTGAGCGAAAAAGGGAAACTGCATCTTCTTTCATCACTTGAGGTTTTCAAAAATATAGAGATAGATTATGTTATTCAGGAGGAGCAAAAGGGATTGGGAGACGCCATACTTTGTGCGAAAGATAAAGTCAGAGGAGAAAATTTTGCTGTTCTTCTTCCAGATGATATATTTTTCTCTTACGATGGTAAGCCAGCTATTTTGCACCTTATAGATAAGTTTTTAGAGAGAAGACCAAAGGTTGGAGTTGTTCTTCTCCAGCGTGTGAAAAAAAAAGATGTAGAAAAATACGGGATTATATCTTTTTCAAAGAGAGTTGGGAACGTGGTTATCATAAGCGGGGTGGTAGAGAAACCAAGTGTTGAATCTGCTCCGTCTAATTTCGCCGTGGTTGGGAGATATGTATTTTCTCCTGAAATCTTCAAGTATATTGAGATGGAAGAGCATGACGAGAGAGGGGAAATTCAGCTTGCTGGTGCGATAGGTAAAGCTTCTTGTAGCGAGTTTTCTGGTGATTCTGTTCTCGGAGTTATAGTTCGTGGGAAATGGCTTGATATAGGTTCGCCAGAAGGATATGTGAAGGCAAACCTTTTTGTGATGAAAAATAAACATAAGGTTTTAGAAAAGTTATGAAATTACGTATTATTTATTTTCTCTTTTAACAGCATATTATTTTTCTCTTTTTCTAAAATTATTTTCTGTAATTACTATTTGAATTTAACTTTATTTTTATTCAGAACAAAGTGTTGAGCTGGCAGTTTTTTGATGATTTATAAGGTATTAAATTTAAAAATAAAAAGTTAGCAAAGCTAATAAAAATAATTTTTTGATTTTTTCTTAAATTGTAAAAAAAGAAGTTTTTTAAAATTATAACAAAAAAATAAATAAAAGAATAAAATTTAAAAAATGGAAGAACTCACATTGAGAGATTTCCTCAACTCCTTATACAAATGGAGAAAATATGTTGTTCTCTTATCGCTTATTATGTTCTGCATCATCTTTGGACTTCAACAGCTGAGCGGGGGGAAAGAAAAAATTTACAAAGCTACTGCATCTTGCAGAGTATCTCAAACATCTTATATACCCGTAATACTACGAGATATTGGAATAGATATAAAACCAATAAAGTTTAATTTGGAAGAGGAAGTAATAAAGGTCAAATCTGAGGAGAACCTCAAAGAGGCATTAGCTATTTTAGGGTGGCAGGAAAGCGAGCAGAACATAAAAAAATTAAGAGAAATGATAGAAGTATCATCGGAGAGGAATGGGATAATAAATATTTCTGCTTATTCTTCTTCACCTTATGAAGCTCAGGCAGTCGCTAACGCCGTTGCTGAAGCATATGTCAGAAATTCAAAAAAGTGGTTCCATCAATCAATAGAAAGTGCTCTCAATTTTTTGAAAGAATCTTCTGAGGAAATATCTCAGAAATTAAAAGATTCTTATTCAAAGCTTTCTGAATTTTCTGAAAACACCGGAGTAATTGACCCTGACCTGCAGATAAAGGAGGAGATAAACAGAATAAAAGATTTGCAGACCAAAATTTACGAGAATCAGTTGAAAATAAGCGCGATAGAAAGGTTCTTTGAAGATATATCTAAAAATAAACAGAAGACATCAGAGACGCTCAAGAATTTAGAATCTTTGTTTATACAAGACAGTATTCCAGAGGGTAAGGAGATGGTAGAAAAGGTAAAATCAAAAGCTGCTAACCTTCTTTCAATAGATAAATCAATATCATCATATTATTTAAAATATCTTGAGCTTGAAGATAAGAGAAAGGAGCTTCTCTCAAAATACAGCGAGAGTCATCCCAAAGTTAAAGAGATAGATAGGGAAATAGAAGACATTTTCAGCAATATAGTTTATAATCTCAAAGTTTTACTTGCGGAGCTGAGGTCGCAGAACCAAAGAGCTACGAGAGAAATTGAAGAAGCAAGAAAAAATATAGCTTATATATCTAAGAACATTTCAGAGTACCTTTATATCTCAAACAACATTGACCTGCTGAACAAGATTTTTGAAAACTATTACAATAATCTTGCAGAACTCAAGATGACGATGGGAATGTGGTCTTATTTTTCGGAAGTTTATAAAAGAGCTTCTTTGCCACAAAATCCTGTTAGCAGGTTGAAGGTAAATCTTATTCTTTCGCTTATTGCTTCTTTTGTTGCTGGAATAGTTGTTGCTCTTATTCTTGAAAGCATAGATATGAGGTTTAAAAATGTAGATGAAATCCAAAGTTATGTAAAACTCAGCCCTATTGCGTTTGTTCCGAAATTTGAAAAGATTTCGTCTTACATTTCAGAAGATAATCCCTTTGTTCTTGAAAGTATGAGGGGAATCAGAGTTGCTCTCCAAATACGTAATGGGAAAAGATTTTCAGTTTTATTTACAAGTTCAACAGACAACGAGGGTAAAACATTTATATCTTTAAATCTTGCTCTTTCGTTTCAAGGAACAGGTTTGAAGGTTGCTCTTTTGGATTTGAATTTATCACATCCTGTAATGTCAGAGACAGTTGGTTTGCCAGAAGAAAAAAGTTTATTTGATATAATTGCGGTTGAGCAGGAACCTTCACGTGTTATTGAAAAAGCGGGATTTGAGTTCAGAGAGAACATTTTTGTTTTTGGTTCTCGGAGCGGTTTTTTCTCCCCGGATATTTTATCTTCTCCTGCTTTTGAGAATTTTTTAAAAGAACTTTCTGAAAGGTTTGATGTTGTTATTGCTGATTCTTCTCCCGTACTGATATTGCCAGATGTTTTGCTCATTGTGGGTAAGTTTGATATGGTTCTTATTGTTTTTGATATAACCTCTACGGGAAGAAAAACTTTAAAACATCTTATAGAAACTTTAAAAGGAGCAGGAGCAAAAGATATAAAGCTCGTTGTCAATAAGCTATCTCGTGAGTTTGCTCCAGAACTTCCTATTGCGAAAAATAACTATTACTACTATTATTATTACAGAAATAACCGAAAAGAAAAATCATAAAACACTTTTACCCTGATTTTTTTCTTCAAGTTCTATTTGAGATTCCGTTCAATATTATCTCTGAAAAGTTTTTGGCTATTTCTTCTGCTTTGTATTTTCCTTTTGGGGAGAACCATATATATACCCAGTTTATGACTCCGAGTATTGCGAAGGCGATAAGCTTTGGGTCTACATCTTTTCTCAAAAATCCTTTATCTTGTCCTTCCTTGATTATGTAAATCAGCATTGATTCGTATTCATCTCTGAAATTTATGACCTTTTTCTTCCACTTTTCAGGCAGGAACTTATATTCGCTGAAAAATACAGCAGATTTATCTATATTTTCGGTCATAATTTTTATATGGTTTTCAATGAACTTTTTTAACTTCTCTACTGGGGGGCAGTTTTCCTTTACGAGTTTGTTTATCATTTTGAGAAATTCTTTCCCTTCGTTTTCTATGAGGAGATAGAGGATCTGGTCTTTGTTTTTTATCCAGTAGTATATAGCACCTTTTTCAAGTCCGAGAGCTTTTGATATATCTTGCATTGATGTTGATTTGAAACCTTTTTCTCTGAAAAGTTTTGCTGCTACTTCAAGAATTTCTTTTGCTCTGTTTTTGTATCTTCTCGTTGCTGTTCCAGATATTGCCATAGTTTATCTCTTCCTTTTTGGAATTTTATGATTTTATTTTAAAGTTATTTTTGAAAAATTGGCTTTTTTGAAAATATGCCTTACTTCTGAAAAATGAGAATCCTTTCAAGTTTGTTGTAGTCATTTACAGGGGGAAAGATCTTTAATCCAATATTTTTCGCAAAAGAAAAAATCTCTTTTTTATATTCATTTTTTAGTTCTTCAAGGGCAAAAAATTTCAGGTCATCGTATCCTACTTCAATGATGAGGAAACCATTTTCTTTTAGTACAGAATACGCCTGTGCTATCAGTTTCAGAATGATTTCGTATCCTTTTTCTCCTCCAAAAATAGTGTGTGGAGGGTCAGAGACGGTTATTTTATCTTTCACTTTCAGTGATACGTACGGAGGATTTGAAACTATGAAGTCAGCTTTTTTTATGGGTTCGAGGAGGTTTCCAAGAATAAAATCTACACAAGAGTTAAAAGTTTTTGAGTTATGAACTGCAATCTTTATGGCTTTCATATCAATATCTATACCTATCATTTTGTATGGGATTTCAAGATAGTTCAGCATTCTTTCTATCTTTTTGTATATTGAAATTATTATGCATCCGCTTCCTGTTCCTACATCTACAATAACGAACTTATCTTTTTTTGGTTTTGAGATTTTATAAATATATTCTTTTATGTGTTCTATTGCTGTTTCAACGAGAAGTTCAGTTTCAGGTCTTGGTTGGAAAACATATTCTGGTGCAAGGAAATAATCTTCAAAGAAAAAGACCTTTTTTTCTTCCATTTTTGAATAGTTTTTTGTGGTGTTATTTTATTTTATCAAGAAGGATTTTAAGCGCCAAGTGAGAGCATAAAATTTTTGTGTATTTTCTTCCTATATTGAACTTGAATTCAAAAGCAGTTGTTTCATTTTTTGATGAGAATCCTACATAGAAGAGCCCCGGGGGTTTTCCTTCGAGTGGGTCTGGTCCTGCGACTCCTGTTGTAGATAGTCCGAAATCGGAGTTATATTTTTCTCTTACCGCTTTTGCCATTTCTTCTGCGCACTCATAAGAGACCGCTCCGAATTTTTCTATAACCTCTCTTCTCACTCCGAGCCGAATCTTTGCCTCATTTGAGTAAACTATTTCCCCACCTTTGAAATATTTAGAGGAGCCGGGAGTGTCTGTTATCAGGTTTGCGAGTTCTCCTCCCGTAAGAGATTCAGCTGTTGAGATAGAAAATCCCTTCTTTTCAAGAATTTTTCCTACTACTTTGCTTATATTGTCTTGATCGTTTTCCGAGTAAATGAAGTTCTTCAATTCTTCTTTTACCTTGTCGCAAAATTGAAAGAATCTTTCGTTTTTTTCTCCTATTATTCTTATGGTTACTTCTGGAAATGAGGGGAGATAGGAGATTTTTACACTCTCTGGTATGCCTATATCTTTTAGATATTTTTGTATTTGTGTTTCTGTCAATCCGAAGATTTTGAAAACCTTTTCTTCAAGCGATTTTATATGTGGAAACTTCTCTTTTATTTCTCTGAGGACGAAGTTCTGAAACATTTCTGAAAATTCCTGAGGGACTCCTGGAAGGAAGTAGAAGATTTTTTGATTTTTTTCAATTTTGAATCCCGGAGCCGAGCCGGATTTATTAAATATTGGTTTTGAACCTGCTGGTATTAAGCACTGTATTTTCAAAATATCAGGAACATTATCTTTTCCTGTTCTTGCTTTGAGTTTTTCTTTCATATATTCGAGAGCTTCTTTGTTTTCTTCAAGTGACACATTGAAATACTCTGAGACCGCGAATCTTGTTATATCATCTTCGGTTGATCCAAGACCACCGGAGCATATTATTATATCTGAAAAATTTTCAGCTTGTTTTAGAGCAAACTTTATATCTTCTTTTTTGTCTCCTACTAACTGAATGTAAGTTGAAAATCCGAGAGAATAAAGATAAGCTGAAGAGTTTCGTATGTTTTTTTCTTCTCTGAATCCAGATATAATCTCTTCTCCTATTGCTAAAAAAGATACTCTCATTTTTCAAGTTGAGTTTTATTCTTCTTTTTTAGGTGTTTTTATGATTTCATCGGGGGGTATTTTTGATTTTTCTTCTTCTGGTTTCTCTACTTTTGTTTTTTTGGGTTCTTCTTCACTGTCTTGATCTTTCATACCTTTTTTAAATTCTTTCATTGCCTGTCCGAGACCTCTTGCGAGTTCGGGGATTTTCTTTGCTCCAAAAAGCAGAGCTATTATAAGAAATATCACAAGGAGTTCTTGAAATCCTATACCTGCCATTAGATTCTTTACCTCCTCTAAACTAAATTTTATATCTAAAGTTCTATTTTTATTCAAAACAAAAATGTTCTGGAATTTGGGAATATTTTAAAAAAACAGAAAATATTTTGAATTTTTCTATCTCGTTATAAACTTTTTGGTAATGAGAAGAATTTTAGGTCTTATTTTTCTTTTGTATCTTGCTAACATTGGCAGAGGTAGTGAAAACGCTAAACTTTCTGAAGAAGATGAGAATAATGAGTTTAAAAAAATTGAGCACGATAGGAAGGGGAATTTTGATTTACCTTCTTCTCAATGTGTGATTTCGGAGGAAAATTCATCTATTTTGCCAGATGTAGGCGATTCTGCTTTGCAAAAGACCTTCTGATTTTCAATTTCGCAAAGAATAAAATTGAACTCTTCAACACATTTTTCAACTTTGATTTCGATTTCGCTATCATCTATGAAAACTTTTTCTGAAATGTTTTTCTTTGAGCAGGGATATATTCTTGCTCCTCCCCCTCCTGTTATTACTTGTAGTATATTACCTATTTTTACTCTTCCGTACAGATGGTCGTGTCCAGAAAAAATCAAAAACGCTTTATCTTTTATTTTTGAAAATATGCTCTTATAAGATAACTCTAAATTTTCTCCTCTTGCAAGTGAAACAAAGGGTTTGTGTATGAAAAATATGGTGGGATAGTTTATTTTTTGTGATATATTTTCTAAAAATTCATCTAATTTTTCTGAAAACATATTTATTCCGACGAACCATATATCTTTGTTTCTGAAAGCGAAAAATCCCTCCTCGGGAAAATACTTTTTGAAT
>JAUQOU010000066.1 GCA_030550715.1 bacterium
TATCATTTTTTCTTTACTCCTGTTTTTCTCTTATATATTATTTATATTTAACTACTATTCGGTAGAAAAAATTTTAATAATCAAGAGTGATTTTTTTCATTTTTTCATAAAAAAGTTTATTTTTTTTGTCCCGTAAAGTTTTGTAAGCATCTGTAAAGTTATTATTAAAGCCACAAGAAGCCCTGCTATTGCTCCGAGCCCCTCTCCAATTCCTTCCTTTAATCCAAAGCTCTTCCTTATCATAATACCCAAAAAAATACCACCTAAAACCAAACCTATGAATTCAAAGCCAAGTCCTACCAGAATAAAAAACCTTCTCGTTTTATCTTTTCTCTCGCTTCTCATCTCCTTTCGGTTATATAATCTCTTTGGGTCAGCTTTTATTGAAAATTAACTTTTATTTCCCATGTTATGAACTTCACTTTACCGCCGAGTCCCAAAGAAAGAAGTTTTGATGTTATCTCTTTTTCTCTTCCTTTCTCAAACGCAATATAAATCTGTGAATTTCCTGATTCTGTTTTCAAAAACGATAAATCCTCATCATCAGGAAGAATGATGAAAACCTTTCCGATTGTTATTCCAGAGCTTTTGAGGAGTATATCTGCTTTTTCTTCTTCTCCTGCTACCTCGCATTTTATCCCCCTTTCATAAAGTTTTTTTTGTATTATATCTCTCATCAGGTATCTCAAAATTTTCTTCGTGTTTTCGCTTTTGCTCTCGGTGATCATTCTTTCTCTTAATAATTTTATCCCACTCTTTCAGTTTTCTATATTTTAAGATATATTATTTGCATTTGCATTATAGTTCTTTTATGTATTACGGAGAATATGGAGGGCAATTTATTCCCGAGACACTTTTTCCTGTTCTTCAAGAGCTTGATAGGGCTTTTGAAAAGGCAAAAAAGAGCAAGAATTTTGCGAAAAAGTGGCGTTATTATCTTGAAGTTTATGCGGGTCGTCCTACCCCGCTTTTTTTTGCTAAAAATGCATCTGAAAAACTCGGAATAAAACTCTACCTGAAAAGAGAAGATCTGCTCCATACGGGAGCGCATAAGATAAACAACACAATAGGACAGTGCTTGCTTGCAAAAGAAGTTCTTAAAAAAACAAGAATAATAGCTGAAACTGGAGCCGGTCAGCATGGCGTTGCTACTGCTACCGCTTGTGCCTTGCTAAATCTAAAATGCACAATATACATGGGGAGAAAAGATGTCCAGAGGCAGAAAATAAACGTTCTCAAAATGAAACTCCTTGGGGCAGAGGTTGTTCCTGTAAGCTCTGGAACTGAAACTCTCAAAGATGCAATAAATGAAGCATTGAGGGACTGGATAACGAACCCTACATCAACTCATTATGTTATAGGTTCTGTTGTCGGACCTTACCCGTTTCCAAAAATCGTCTCTTTCTTTCAATCTATAATAGGTGTTGAGGCAAAACAGCAGATTCTGAAACTTGAAGGTAGATTGCCAGATTTTGTCGTTGCCTGTGTTGGCGGTGGCTCTAACGCAATCGGAATATTTTCCGCTTTCCTGAAAGAGAAAAAAGTCAAACTCGTGGGAGTAGAAGCAGGTGGAGACGGGAATTTGCATTCTGCAAGCTTGACCAGGGGCTCGCTCGGTGTGTTCCACGGAATGAAAACTTATCTTATTCAAGATGAAGATGGACAGGTTCTACCGCCTCACTCAATAGCTCCGGGACTTGACTACCCTGCCGTCGGTCCTGAACATGCATATCTCAAAGATTCTGGTAGAGCAGAATACTATTCCGTCCAAGATGAAGATGCATTAGAAGGATTTGAGTTCCTCTCAAAATTTGAAGGAATTATACCAGCTCTTGAACCAGCTCACGCTATGGCTTGGATAATCAAAAACTCAAAAGAACTCAAAGGAAAGATTGTGATTTTGAACCTATCCGGAAGAGGGGACAAAGATATGGAGATATATTCAAACAGAAAAGGAGAGCATCAAGCTTAAAGACATTATAAGTAAAAATAGAATTATACCTCTCCATTTCATTTTCCATCCTATAAATCCTCCCAAAGTGCAGATAAGAGGGATAAGGAAAGAGGTAATTATGAACTTGCGAGGATTTTCAAGTAGGTTCTCTGTGAATTTCTCCTTTTTCAAAACCTCTACTTTGCTCTGATTTTCAAAAAGATTTGCCTTATCAGATATTTTCAGATTTTCTTTTTCTGACTTTTCTATGATTTCTCCATCTCGTGAAATCTTTATTTTCTTTACCTTTTTTCCTTTTGGTTCATTCTCCTTTCTGATATAGATAAGATAGGCAGACCCATCTTTTTTTTCTATAAACACTTCTGCATATTCTCTTTTCTCTTTTGTTTTTCTCTCTTCAAGTATTTCTTTTGCTTTTGGTGATATAATTCCTGAAAAAACAATAATTCCGGGAGATATAACAGTAATGTTCAGCAAAAAGGTAAAAAAGAAAAATTTTAGAGGAGACATACCGAATGCGATGAGTGAGGAAAATCTTTTGCTTTCGGTTGTGAAGAATCTAAAAAAAGAAATCGGAATAGAAAGAAAAAATATGTCAGGAATATATGCGAGTAAAGAAAGAAAAAATATATCGTTTATTTTTTTATTGCCTCTATCTATCGCTTCCAGAAGTTCTATTTGTGATAAAACTAAACTTGTGATGAAAGTTATTATGAGAGAAAAAGAAATCACTCTTTTCATTACGAATTTGAACAGGGTCTTCATTTTTTGATATATTTTCTCTCTTATGTGCAATTAGAGTTTTTCTTTTTATTTATATCTTTCCATGAAGAGTTCTTCAAATTTATCTTTTTGAATTTTCACTCCGAGTTTTTTCTCAATCGCGTCAAAGTTCACGTAAAAATCCATAGTTGTTCCTATCTCTTTTACGATGTTGTTTATGGAATCCCTGATTTTCTTTTCTCTTACAGCTTTGAAAACCTGATCTATAACTTTTTCAAGTTCCCAGTATCCTTCTTCTAATTTATCTACTACTGCGAATATCGTGTATTTGTTGTTGAATTTTACAGGTTGAGATATTTCTCCTGCTTTCAATGAAAGTATAATGCGAGATACTTCCTTTAATCTATCGTTTATGTAGTTTCTATCTACGTAGCCGTAATCAAATTCGGCGGGAAGGTGGCGTTTCTGAGCGATATTTATGAAATCCTGAATATTTTTTATCTTTTTCCTTATCTCTTCTATTTCCGCTTTACTGTCTGCTTCTATTTTCATCAATCTTATAACATCTGGGTGTTTGAACATCTCTTTGTTTTTCTCGTAGAACTCCTGAATTTCTGGAAAATTAACTTGAAGGTATGGTTTTATCTTTTCGTTAAATAAATACGGTCTCACTATTTCAGCAGAGTTATATATCCATCTTACTTTTATTTCAGGTCTATCAAAGTATCCCTGTGATTTTGAGTATGCGAAGACCGCTACTGCTTCTATAAATTCTGCTACAAGCTGAGCGACTTTTTCTGGGCTTCTTGCAAGCTCTATTTTTCTTGTTTCAGGTAGAGAATCCAAAAAACCTTTGAAATCCTCAATACTTACTCTTATATCGCCAATTTTGACCAT
>JAUQOU010000067.1 GCA_030550715.1 bacterium
AATACCTAAAAAATTTTTCAGCCACATCATTTATGTCGGTCGGCTCAAAACTACCATCCGAAAAAACTCCCTAGACAGCATCCGAAATATAACTAAACCTTTCTTGAATATATATGCTATGGCAGAACCGAATATAAAACCCCTTGATTCTATACTTACAACCTTTGAAAATCCATCTTTTCCTATATTTTTCTCTATGTTCTCGCATAAAATATCAATTGCTTTCGTAAAAGCTTTTCCATCCTTTATAAGAGTGCTGATGTCGTAGAACAAAATTCCTTTCCTCGGAAAGTCAGGAATCCTCCTTATAGTCCTATCAAGATAATCCAAATCTTCTTTTGTCATAGCAAGGTTAAATTAATCAGTCATTTCAACAAGTTAAATTTTTCTTCAAAAATTTTCTTCTCAATGAAAGGAGAGCTGAAAGAAATACCTATTACGGAATTCCCAGAATTTAATTTCAAAGATATAGAAGAAGGGAGAAGGAAAATTTTGGAAATAAGAAGGAATCTGCCAGATAGCTTTATAAGAGAAAATTCAAGAAAAATCGCACAAAACATAATTGAAACAGAAACATTTCAGAAATCAAAAAAAATAGCATGCTTTGTAGGAGTAAAAGGCGAACCCGATACCTCTTTAATACTCCAGACCTACAAAGAAAAAGAAATTTTCCTCCCAAAAACTATCGGGAACGAAATAAAATTTTTCAGATACGAAGGAGAACTCAAAAAAGGAATGTATGGTATTCCTGAACCGGAATCATCAACTGAAATTAACCCCGAAGAAATAGATTTTTTCATCGTCCCCGGAGTAATATTTGACACAAGGGGCTTCAGAATAGGATTTGGCAAAGGTTTCTACGATAGAGCTCTCAAAAAAGTGAAAGGAAAGAAAAAAATAATAGCAATAGCGTGGAAATTTCAGATTTTCAGAGAGATAAAGGGAGAAAAAGAAGGGATTGATATTTTCGTAGATGAAATATACTCAGAAGAATTTGCTCTCTATCCTTCCTTGGCAAGAAGTTCAAAAAATTCTGTATTGGTTCGTGTCTTTGACATCTTTTCGTAAAGCAGTTCCATAGCATCTGTTGTGCTCATAGGTTGCAGAACTTTTCTCAAAAGCCACACCTTAGGCAAAATATCGGGAGAGATAAGAAGCTCTTCTCTCCTTGTCCCAGACCTATGCACATCTATTGCCGGGAATATTCTTTTTTCTGCTATTCTCCTATCAAGATAAACTTCCATATTACCCGTTCCCTTGAACTCTTCAAAAATAACCTCATCCATCCTCGAACCGGTATCTATAAGGCAGGTGGCGAGAATTGTAAGAGAACCACCGTCTTCTATCGCTCTTGCAGCTCCAAAGAATTTTTTCGGAAATTGCAGAGCAGCAGAATCTATTCCACCGGTCAGAACTTTACCAGATGAAGGAACACACTGGTTATACGCACGTGTAAGACGAGTGATTGAATCCAAAAATATAACAACATCATAACCATACTCAACCAACCTTTTGGCTTTTGCGAGAACCATCTCAGCAACCTTTATATGATTTTCTGGTTTTTCATCAAATGTTGAAGAAACAACCTCAACCTGTCTTTCACCTGCATACTTAGCGACTATGTTTCTTTTCCAATCAGTCACCTCCTCAGGTCGCTCATCTATCAAAAGGACAATAAGAATAACATCTGGATGATTCGTGAGAATTGCTTTTGCTATATTTTGCATCAGCATAGTTTTCCCAGCACGAGGTGGAGAAACTATAAGACCTCTCTGACCTTTACCTATTGGAGCTATTATGTCTACAACCCTGCACGATATATCTCCATCAGGTTGCCAATCAAGATTGAACTTTTTTATGGGATAGTAAGGAGTGAGGTTCTCAAAAAGAGTTCTTTCTCTTGCTTTTTTAGGTTCCGCAAAATTTATCTTCTCAACACTATATAATGAAAAATACTTTCCTCTATCTTCTGATGGCGGAATTATCTCTCCTAACACTATATCGCCCGTTCTCATACCGTACTTTTTTATCATCTGCTTTGAGACAAAAACATCATCATTAGATTGGAGATAATTATTATGAGAAAATCTGATAAACCCAGAACCAGTATCTATCATCTGGAAAACTCCCTCTGCGTAAAGATGAATTCCATAATGAGTGTATAAAACATTCATTATCTCGGCTATGAGTTCCTGTCTTCTGAAAGAAGTCGGGTCTGATATACCAAGAGACCTCGCTATTTCTATGATCTCAGAAATTGATTTAGCACTTATTTTGTTGAGAAGAATGTATTTTTTGCCTTTTTCATCGACCTCAATCATACCTTCCAGAATATCTGGTATTTCTCTTACCTCCACATAAGGAGCTTTAACCTTCTCTTCATATTCTTCTTCTGACATTTCCTCTTGCCAATTTTCCTCTTCCTCCTGAACACCCTCTTCTTTTGTTTCCTCAGGAATCACTGTCTTTTCAATCTGATTTACATCCGCCAAAACCTCACCCCTTTCAGGCATTCCCTCGTAATCTGAAATTTCCTCATTTAGTTCCCGAATATCTTCATCTTCTCTTTTAGCAGAAACCCCGTAATCAGTATCTTTCTCCCCAGCGGTGTTCTGACCAGATGTAAATTCTTCATCATAAGAAGAAGGAATATCTTCTGAAAAAAGAGGAGGTGATTTTTCATTTCTCTCCTTCTCTTCAACTACCTCACTAATCCCTTCTCCCTCATCAGAGGTTTTCTTTGTTCTTCTTTTTCTCGTACGCTCGCCTTCAGATTTTAAACTTTTTCTTTCTCTTGCAGAAACCTTTCTTATAGTTTTATTCTTTTCTTCTCCACTTTTCCTGATTTCGCTATTGTTTTCCTGTTTTTCCATGATTCTTGCTACCTCCTCTCCTCAACCCCGGGAAAAGAAAATCAAGAAGCTCTAAATGAAACCCAACACTATTATTTGTTGAACCTTAAAAAATCAGAAAAAATTCTTAAAGCTAAATATTAATTTTAAAAACAAAAATCAAAAAGTGCTTGAAATCAGAAAATCTTGGGAAAATCAAAAATAAAGACCAAAAAGCAAAAAGAACCTATTTGCCATGGTTTAGCTTCTTCTCAAACTCTCTGAGCGTCCTTGCTCTGATAACTTCTCTTTTGAGCTCTCTCAACTTCTCTATATCGTCTATCATTTTGAGTTTTTTTATCACTCTCTTTGCCCTCCGACCAAACCTTGAAATAAGGTCAAGCTCTATCGCTTCTTTTAAACCTTCCTTTAACCCTTCTTTTAATCCTTCCTCTTTGCCCTTTTGTATTCCCTGTTGGATACCTTGCTGGATACCCTGTTGGATACCTTGCTGTATTCCCTGCTCAAGCACTTTTTCGTATGCCTTTCTGAAAATCTCTATCTCAAGCAGATTTATCTCTCCTCCCTCTCCTACCATCTCTCTTTTCACCTCCTCTTCTCTCCCTACCAAATAAGATAATATATGAATTTCTGTCAGGATTTTCAAAAACTCCTCTTTTTCAAGGTTATAGCTTTTTATCTTCTGAATAAGCTCTCTTATATTTGCAT
>JAUQOU010000036.1 GCA_030550715.1 bacterium
CGGCGAACCTGCGGGCGGTGGCCGCGCCCAGCCCTGATGCAGCCCCGGTCACCACGACCGACCCAGTTGAGATATCCATGTGGTTCTCCTCAAGTGTTGTCTTGCCAAATCGCGCTCGCCCGGGGTCGATCAGAGCGAGCGGGCGATGAGTTCCTTCATGATTTCGTTGGTTCCGCCGTAGATCTTCTGGACGCGGGCCGCCGCATACTTCTGGGCGATCGGATACTCCATCATGTAGCCGTATCCACCGAATATTTGAATTGACTCAGAGGAGCAGATAAAACTTTCTCTGGCAATATGTTTTGTAAGATAAACGATCTTCAGTATGGATTTGCTTTTATCTTTTGCTTTCGCTATTTCAGAAATTGCCGAATCTACTACTTCTGTAAATTCAAGAATTTTGAATATTTTCTCTTTTACTGCGAAGTATGATATTATAGGTTTGCCTCCCTGTATTCTCTCGTTTGAGTACTTGAAAGACATTTTGAGTATCTCTTTCATTCTTCCAAGAATTGCGGAGCTGATGAATAAATATATGTTTGAAAGATACGTATAAGGGTTTATTGTAACCTCATAGAAATCAGCTCTGGGTTTGATATTTTTTTTATCCTCTATTTCGTAGAGTTCAAGAGAAAGAGAGTTTATTTTTCTGAAATTTATCTCGTGTTTTTCTACTATCTTTACGCTCTTTTCTCCTATTATTGCGATTTTTTGGGTTATATTGATGAATGGAACGATCCTTCCGTTCGGTTTCAGATTTGAGAGAATTACTCTTTCACTATCGTGGGTTTTCTCGTTGTTCTCCCTCAAGCTCATCTGGTTTCCCCAGTTTATAGAAAGAAAAAGTCCAGCCGGAAAGTTTTTTCCGGAGATTATCTCTACTATTTTTATTGCTTCGTGTAGTTGTATGTCTTGGGGAAGGTAAAGGAGTTCAAGTTTTTCAAGTTCGTGGAAAAAATCTTCTGAGTTTTCAATTCCTTCAAGTCCTCTTGCAATTTTTTCCACCTCAAACATACAGAATAAATTCTATTCTGTTTTTGTTTTTATGAGCTGAGTTTCTGCTTTTTCTTTTTGAGATTTTTTATTGAGTCAATAAAAAGTGCGATGAAGAAAAAAAGGATACATACTGATATTACCGTCGGAGCTGTTGGAAGATCATTCACTACAGATAATGTGAATCCGATTATGGTTGATATAAGAGCAATAAGATAAGAGCTCAAAAGAGTGTATCTTGGACTGAAAAGTAGTTTTGATGTAAGAACTGGAACTATAAGGTATGAAAATACGAGAAGAACTCCCGCAAGGGATACAGATGACGAGACGACAAGTCCAAAAGTAGAGAAGAAAAAGAACTCCGATACGAAGCTCTCTTTTTTCATCTTGAATATGATATGTAAAATTCCTATTACGAGATAAATCAAGGACGCCTTTATAACATCTTCCCATGATACAAATAAAATGTTTCCGGTGAGCATATACCTTATGTGTTCGCTTTCTCTTCCTAACTTGCTCAGAACTATTATTGAAAGAGAAGATGTCAGAGCATATATAACTCCTATGAAGCCTTCTTTGAAAACCACTTCTCTTTTCATCTGAGATGATATGAGTAATCCGAAAAGGACCGAAGATAAGACACCAAAAAGGTAGGTCAGCTCTTTTGAAGGGTTATCAAAAAGCAGGAACGCTATAGACGACCCTAAAAATGCAGATTGAGCTATCGCTATATCTGCGAAGATCACGCCTCTTTCAAAAATTTTCGTCCCGAAATAAACGTGAATCAGAATAAGAGATAAACTGATAAAGAATGCCGGAAGAATTAAAGAAAGAATATCTTTCAGCTCGTGCATTGTTCATCCCCCAATAAGCATTACTTTCTTTTTCCCTCAATGCTCATCATTATTTTTCTTATGTTGTATCTTATCAAGCTGATGTAATCTTTTAGTTCGTTTATCTGCGGTACACAATCCGCATATAGTTCGGTTGGTGTCGCAGATGTGATTTTGCTCAATCTTTCTACGTCTTTTTTGTTCCTGAATGGTTCGTAGATTATGATTTCTACTCTTTCCTTCTTCATTTTTTCCGCAAGTTGTGAGATGTGAGATGGAGTCGGAGGTATGCCTGGATACGGCTCCAATTCTCCTACTATTTTTATTTTGAAGAAATCAGCAAAGTATGTGAAAGTTTTATGATATTGAATCGCTTTTACCCCTTCAAATCTTGAGAATTCTTTCTTTAAATCTTCTTCTGCTTCGTCTATCTTACCTATGAAAATTTCCGCATTTTTCATAAAGTATCCTTTTTCTTCCGGATATATTTCAGAGAGTTTTTTTGTTATGTTCATAGCGATTATTTTTGCGTTATCAGGAGATAGCCAGTAGTGTGGATTACCTTCCGGGTGTATGTCTCCTATTCTTGGCTGTCCGATTTTATACTCAGGGACCTCGAGAATTCTTACGCCTTCGTATGTTCTGATAAATCCCGAACTTCCCTCAAATATTTTCGGGTTTGCTGATTTTTCTATTAGAGAGAAGAACCACATGTCAAGACGCAATCCTATCGGGATTACAACTTCTGCATTTATCATGTGAATTATCATAGATGGTTTCGGTTCAACAAAATGCGGGTCATTCAAACCATCTGAAAGATTTATAACATCAACTCTATCTCCTCCGATATTTTTTGCTATGTCAGCAAATGTGCATATCGGAGAGACCACTTTTATTTTCTTTGCTTCTCCTACCGATTTTCCTAAAATTGAGAATAAAAATAGTAAAACCTGATTCAGCAGAACTATTTTTGCCAAACTTGCTATTTTCTTTTGCTTTCTCATCTTTCTTTCCTCCTTTTTCAGAATTGAAGAACATGAGAGTGAGGTCCTAAACCAAAAATGAGCTGGAAAAATATGGTATGCTTTGGTTTCTCACTTGGAAAAAAACTGTACTGAAACCTTATCTTTGTTGTCTCAGTAAGAAGAAATGCGAAAATCGGGGATATTCCAAAAGATATTTTATTTTCTGTGTGTTCTTCTTCAGTTTCTTTATGCGGTTCGGCTCCATCAATTCTAAACCCAGCTTGAAATCTTCTTGTGGAATAGAATAAAGATGAGTAAAAACCTGCGAATTTGCTTTTTTCATTTACTGCAAGTATTGGCTCTAAAATGAAAGTCAGCTTTGTGTATCCTTTTATGTAATCAAGAGTTATATCTCCACCGATGAAGTTTGCGAATTCTTTTTCGGTTTTTCCTCCGACATAACTTGTCCCAAAACTCAACTCAAATTCTGAAATACCAAAAGATGAAAATGCCCTTGATGAGTAGAATACATCTTGAAATGGACCTTCAAAGTTTCTGAAAATTCCGCCTTGAATTCTCAGAAGGAATGGGAGAGGAAAAAGAAACTCTATTTGTCCGCCATCTCCTATGAGGTTTTCTGTTCCGAACATGTTCTGAATTACCTTTGGTGGGTCAACATACAGCCACTGTTCGGGATGGAGTGGATTGAACTTACCAAACTCTATATACTTTCTCCCTATTTTGCCTGAGAATCCTCCCCATATATTCAGTAATGAGACGTACGCTTCTTCAAGGTCAAGTCCTATGTGGTTTCCTTCTACTCCGTGTTCATGATTAGCTCCGAATTTTGGTCCATGTGCGGTAAGGAAGATATCAGCTCTTATCGAAGGATAAAGATACCCTTGGAATGCAAATTCAAACTCTTTTATAAAAAACTCGTTTTTTATTTTGTTTTCAAGAAGAGTTTGATTTACTATATTGCCTATTGCAGATATATCTGGGTTCAAAAGTGCTCTACCTTTTAAAGTTTTTGTTTCCTGCGAAATTAAAGCTAAAAATAATATAAAACCAATTTCCATTTTCTGTACACCTCCTTTTTAGGAGTCAAGTTTGATTTCCGGGATTTTTTATTATCCCGGAACAAAATGTTCAAGGAAATAAAAAGGCGTTTTATCTCAGGGGTTTTTATGATATTGATGAGTATGGAGGCGACCTTGATTTCTTTTCTTTTTCTGAAATAAATTCTTTCTTGCGTTCTTTGGTTTCATCTTTTGATGATATAGATTTTACATATAGGTTGAAATTATTTTGGGTGAGTGCAATAGATTTTGCTGTCTCGGATGTTATGCAGCCCTGACAGTTTTCTTTGCTGAGCCCTCCTTTATGTGTATGAGTTGTGTATAAGATGGGGATAATAAGAATCAGTGAGACGGCAAAGATTTTAGATGTTCTTTTTATGATACTTTTCATACTTTTGATTTAAATTATAACTTTTGTTTTAGTTTTGCTTTTTGATATTTTTTTCTATAAAAATTGTAAAGAATTGAAGCTTATATGTTTTTTTGTAGATCTTTTGCGAGATCTTTCGGCTCTTTGCTTTTCTGTCTGGTTTTACCTACATTCTTTATCTCCTCATGCTCTTTTGATTATGAGAGAGGAGGAGAAGTTTTAAGGTTCGCTATATCTACCGAACCACCGACACTTGACCCGAACCTGGCAACTGACTCTGTCTCACATTTTCTTCTCACAAACCTCCAATGTGGGCTTACAAGGTTTGATACCGAGACACTAAAGCCAGTTCCTTGCCTTGCTGAATCGTGGAGATACGAAGACGGGGGAACAAAAGTTGTTTTTAACTTAAAGCCGGCTTTCTGGTCAGATGGGAAACCCCTTACCGCCTATGACTTTATCTACTCCTGGAGACGATTGCTTTCTCCTGAAACTGGTTCCGAATACGCATATTTTCTCTACGACCTTGTGGGAGCTTACGAGTTCAACACAGGTAAAATCAACTACTTTCCCGGAGTGACAGCCGAAGGAGATAGAACGTTGATTGTATATCTCAGAAAACCTATCGTTTATCTACCTTCAATAGTTTCGTTTATGGTCACTTTTCCTGTGAGGCAAGATATCATTGAAAGATGCGGAGAAAGATGGGTTGAGCCGGAGTGCTACCCTGAAATAGGTCCCTTTATTCTCAAAGAATGGAAGCACGAGTACAAGGTTGTTCTTGAACCAAATCCTTACTGGGTCGGCAATAAGCCCAAGATCAAGCGAGTTGAACTATACGTTGTCTCTGACCCATCTACTGCTATGAACCTTTATGTTTTTGACTTTATTTACTCTGTTGGACTTTTTTCGTTAGCTATATATAAGTTCAGGAACTCTCCAGATTTTATCACATCTCCCGCTCTGCGCGGTTTTTATGTGGGTTTCAACATAAATAAGGAACCGTTCAATAATGTGCATGTGAGGAGAGCGTTCGCCTATGCTGTGGATAGAGATGCAGTCGTGAAAGCATTAGGAGGAATACAGATTCCTGCTACATCCTGGATTCCCCCCGGGATGCTTGGTCATAACCCTTCGGTCGGACTTCCGTTTGACCCGCAAAGAGCAAAACAAGAGCTTGCTCTCGCCGGATATCCAGACGGAAAAGGATTTCCAACTGTAAAGCTGTACTTCAATCACTCACCTGAAAATAGAAAGATTTCAGAGGTTCTTCAGGATACATGGAGAAAGGTTCTTGGAGTAAATGTCATTTTGGAGAGCATGGAGTGGAAGACCTTTTTATACACTGTTGTAAATGAAAAGCCGGCTCTTTTCAGACTTGGTTGGGGAGCAGATTTTCCAGACCCGCACAATTTTATGGACCTTTTCACTTCTAAATCGGGAAATAATCACACAGGATTTACAGATGAGGAGTACGACAGAATAATCGACATCGCATCGCAAACTCATGACGAGAAAAAAAGAACGGAGCTTTACACGAGGGCTCAGAAGATACTGCTTGAGGAAAAAGTTGCTATTGTCCCTCTTTTCTGGGGAGTTAATGTGGGGCTCAGGAAACCTTACATCAAAATAAAACACAACCCACTTGATGTCATATACTTTGATGAGATTGATTTTGATTTCAGCAAGGCAAGAAGATAAGAATATATATTGCTCTAAAGATTTTTTATGGAGGAAAATCTTTGAGGTTTTCGGGGAATGTGAGAGGTCTTCTCCAGCCGGGACCCCTTTTTTCCTTTTTCATCATTGTAAATCCCTGGCGAAGGAAGAGAACTCCCTGAACAAAAGCGGGAACAGTTGCTATACCTGTTCTTATCTTTATTCCCCATACTTCCTTTTCTATCGGGGTTATAGCTGCATCAAATCCGAAATTTCCCTGAGCATCATAAATATATCCTAAAACTTCTTTTTCATATATTCTGTCTCCTTGTGGGCAGCTGATATGTTTTATTTCTATTACGACTCTGCTTATATGGTCAGCCCAATAAGCTGTGCCGTGAGCGTAGCAACCAGTCATATCTACATATCCATCTTGTGGGGTGTAAAATCCGTCTTCAATCCTGAAAACAACCGGAGCGGGGTCAACCACCGTTCCCGGAAGTGCAACAGATATTCCTGTGAGCAAAGTCCCCGCTGCCCATGAGCCAGTAGGAATATTATACACTCCCTCTGCTTTTACTTTTTTTGGGTTTTGTGAAAGAAAAAGGTAGTATATAAGAAAAACGAGGATTAAAAAACTTGCTTTTTTCTTCCCTGCTCGTTTTCCAGAGATTTTCATTTGCCACCTCCACATAATAAATATCAATCAGATATTTAATCGGAATTTTTTGGACTTTTATTTTTTGCTATATCAGGTTAAGGTTTCAAGCTCAAAGTGCGTTATTGCTTTTGGTATTGTACTCGGGTTTTGTTAAGCTCATTAACGTATCTATACAACCTCTTTTTGGCATGGGGATTTTAGATGGATTCATTATGTTATGTGGGTCTAATTTGCTTTTTAGTTCCCACATGAATTCAAGAGTGTTTTCCCCCAATTCCTTTTCTAAAAAATTTATTTTTTCAAGACCTGTTCCATGCTCTCCTGTTATCGCTCCGCCGTTTTCTATGACAAAGTAAAAAAGGTCTGATTTCGCCTTTTCGGCTTCCTTCTCCTCTCCTCCCCCGAACATCAGATTTGTGTGAAGAATTCCTACTCCGATATGCCCGAAAACAAGACAGTTTATTCTTTTTTTATCTATATCCTCTGCGAACTCCAAAAATCTCTCTACTTTAGATAAAGGTAAAACAACATCTTCGTTCATCTTAAAAGGTTTTATTTTAGAAAGTGCTGGACCGAGCTTTTTTCTTCTTTCCCAAATATCGGGTACATCTATTTTTTTCCCTGAAAATGACTTTGCCATTATGATAATTTCTTGCTCTGAAAAATCTATGTATCCCTTCTCATCTTCTTCAATTTCAACTATGATATAACTTTTGATTTTTTTTGGTGTTTCTTCGTTTTCATCTATTTTCATCACCTCGCCAGATTTTTCATCAATGAATTCAATTGCAGATGGATTGAACCTTCTCACTTCTTTTGAGAAACCTATAGCGTCTTTTACTGAGCTAAACGAGAATATAAGGGCTTTTCTTTTTTTGAGTTTTGAAAGTCGTATTTTGACTTTTGTTATTATTCCGAGAGTTCCTTCTGATCCAGCGAACATCATAGAAAGAGAATCTTTGAGTTTTATTATTTTGCCTGTTGGAGTGACAACTTCAATTTCTTCAATATGGTCTCTTGCGGAGCCGTATTTTACCGAACGTAGCCCAGCGCAATCTGCTGCTATGTTTCCACCTATTGTTGAGAAATTCAAGCTTGATGGTTGAAACGGTATAGTGTATCCAAATTTTTTTGCCTCTTTTTCTATCTCTCCTGTTATAGCACCAGAATATGCAATAGCAAAACCGTCTTCAATCAAGAAACTTTTCATCTTTTCTGTTGAGATCACTATGCCGTTTTTTTCTGGGACTGCTCCTCCTGAAAGTCCGCTTCCACCACCTCTTGGAGTTATCGGAACACCTCTTTTTGCGCAGAATTCAACGCATTTTACAACATCCTCTTCATTTTTCGGAAAGAAAACCCCGAGCGGTTTTACCTTATACCATCGCGAAGCATCTTGTGAGTAAACTTCAAGAACATCTTCCGAATCCAAAAATTCAACCCCTATCATCATAATGAATTTACTACTTTTCTCTTTGAGTTTCCCTTTCTTTAAATTTTCGGTGTCTTTTTCGGGACCGTTTTTTGTTTTTCGTTTTTTATTTTTTCTGATACTTTATTTTTTTGCTTATGTTTTTCATTCTGCTATTTTTCATATCGGCGAGGGTAGAGGTTTTTTTCTCGGCTACCGATGGATGTGAAGACAAAGTTATCAATGCTATAAATTCTGCTCAAAGAGAACTGAAAATAGCTGTATATTCATTTACATCTCGTGAAATATCTCAGGCGGTTTTAGATGCTGTGAAAAGAGGGGTGAATGTTAGAGTTATTGTTGATGGAGAGCAGGCAAAGGATAGATTTTCAAAGGCAAGTTATCTTGCGGGTCAAGGAGTTAATATCAAAGTTGTAGATTATACGCCGAAAAAGAAGAGGTTTCTCGTTCCAAAAATGCACCACAAGTTTATGATAGTTGATAATAAACTCGTTATGACCGGTTCGTTTAACTTCACCGCTTCTGCTGAGGAACTCAACGACGAGAACTGTGTTTTTATCTATGATGACGAAAATGTGGTAAAAAGGTTCTCAAACGAATTTGAAAGATTATGGAGAATATCTACTACTTACTAAACAGAGATATATAGCATATTGTCTTTGATATTATTTTTGCTGCTGATACTTCTGCAAAGAAGTTTTCATCGGGGCAGAACTCAACAAAGTCGGCTCCCTTTATCCTGCTTCCGAAAAAAGATATGATTTTTTTCAATATATCCAGGGTTTCTCTGAATGAAAATCCGGGTGGTTCGGGAGTAGATAGTGAAGGTATTGCAGATGGGTCAACAAAATCAAAATCAAAACTGATATATATTGCGTTCGTCTTGATTTTTTCAAGTTTATCGGTAAGAACATGTAAAGAAGGTGTTTGACCGAGGTAGTTCGGAAAGAAATCTTCAAAAAGCAGAAACTTTTCTTCAAGGTTTTTTGCTTTTATTTCTTCAAGCTCTACGGGTGATAGATTCCTCACTCCTATACACAAAAAATCATCAAGATATGGCAAAGAAAGATAAAGAGCACATGCGTGATGTATTTTTTTACCATCAAATTCAGGGAACATATCCGCATGCGCATCAAAAAAAATAGCACCTACACTTCCATAAAACTTTTTCAAAACTTTGAGAACCTGATGAGTTATAAGGTGTTCTCCTCCTATGACTACTGGAAATCTACCATCTGATATGATTTTTTCTACCTTTTTTGCAAGCTGATTTAAGTTCTTGCACGAACTTTCTGTCGCTATTCCTTCTTGAACAAATATAGTTTTTGTTTCTGTGTCAAAATCTTCAAGTTGCCAGGATGCAGATATTATTTTTTCAGGAGCTTTTTCAGCTCCTTTCCTACCAACCGAAGTCCCCCCTATATTAGCCGGAACTACTATAAATCTCGCTTTTGAGGGATTTTCTGATATTCCAAGGAAACTTTTTTGTTTTGGCTTTTTGCTCACTTTTTTCGGAAATCTTTATGGTACGAAAACAGCAGCTGCAACTACTGTTACCCACTGGTTATTTTGCAAGCATTCCGCATCTACGGAAATATAAGATGTTTTCACTTTATAACCGTTCAGAAGCATGATCTCCTTTGCTTTCATTATATCTTCATCTGTATCATATTCGTATCCAAGAGTTGTTGCGAGCATATATGCTGCTATCCTCTCGGCTCTTTTCCCTGCTTCTTCTTTTGTCATACCGAATGAGTGAAACTCTGAAAGGTACCCGTGAATATTCTCGTCTTCCGGTATAGCTATTCCAATTGATGCGCATATTAACCTTCCTTTTTCGCATGTTGAATTTTTTGAAAGAACACAATATACTATCTCTCCCGCCTTCAAATGTTTCAGACCTTCTTCTACTGATATTATCTTTGCACCGGGGGGTATTATTGATGATACATTTACGAGGTTGAACTTTCCTATTTTAGCATCTCGCAGAGCTAACTCAAAAGATGCGAGTTCTTCTTTGTGATATCCTACGCCGTATGTCAAAAAAAACTTTTTCGGTATAAAACCGCTCATTTATTTATTCAACACCTCCTTTTTGGGTGTTTTTTCTAAAAATAAAGAGTTTGTATGTGCAATTTGCAAAATACTGAAAAATTTTTCTTAAAATAGCAAAGATGAGTTCTTATGCAAAGATAAGAAAAATCACTTTTCGTTTTGTGTTTTTTATCATCATAGCTACCTTTTTTTCGTGTTTTCAAAGTGGTAAAGGTGAAGATTGCAAGCCCTTATACGCTTTTTATTACCCCTGGTATGGAACGCCCGAGGTTTCGGGAGAGTGGAAGCACTGGAACATTGACGAACATAATCCAGATAAAATTGAGAACGGAAAAAGAGATATAGCAAGTGTCAGACATCCATATCCTGATGTTTATGATTCGTCATCAGAAGAAACAATAAGGAGACATATTGAACTTGCGAGAAGAGCAAAGATAACAGGATTTATATTTTCTTGGTGGGGAAAAGGAAGTTTTGAGGACTATGTTCTCGAAAGATTTGCAGAAATAACAAGAGAGGAAAACTTTCCATTTTCAATATACTACGAGGGCTTATTCAAGAGTTTTGATGAGGCAATAACTGAAATAGATTCAGACCTACTTTACCTTTCAAGATACTTTCAATATCCGAACTACATAAAAATAGATGGGAAGCCAGCTTTATTTTTGTATGGCAGAAGTTTATTCCCTCAGTTTTGGTGTTTGCAAGAAAAATGCCCTCCCGAGCCACCACCTAAAATAGATTGGTCTGTGATAATACCCAAATGGCAAATTTCCTTCGTAGCAGATGATATTTCTTTCTTCAATTCATTCAATTTCCGAGATAAGATTGTAGAGATGGGATTTAGAGCAGTCCACGCATATAACCCGTATTTTGAAAGCTATTTCATCAGAAAAATCACAGATATATCTGAATATGAGAAGATATTCCGGGATTATTTAGATGATGCGAAGGTGAGGAATATGTGGGTTGGGTTAACTATTTTGCCTGGATACGACGATAGAAAGCTCAAAAGGCAGATTGTCTGGGAGCTTCCAAGGAATGACGGAGAGACATTGATAAAACTTTATGAGTTTGCAAGTAAGACATCTGCCGATGCTATACTCCTTGTGAGCTTCAACGAGTGGCACGAAGGAACAGAAGTTGAACCTTCGCAGGAGTTCGGTGACTTTTATATAAAACTTCTATCAGAACTGAGGAAAAATTGCAAATAGGTAGGAGCCAGATTTTGATCAAGAATCTAAAAAATTTAAAAAAAGCTTATTCACTTTTGCGGAAAGGAAAATTTTAGTTTATGGAAAGTGGAAGAAAATTCCTTCTGTCTCTCTCAGGAGCGTTGATTATATTCTCATTTTTCACTCTAAGTAGTGCAGAAGGAAAGGGTAAAGAAGAGGATTCAAATAATCCGAAGATAGCGGTTGTTGATCTTACTAAAATAATTCAGGAGGCAGAAGCAGCCAAGGAAGCGAAAGCGAAGCTCCAGGCGGAATATGAAAAGAAGCAAAACGAACTCAAAAAAATTCAAGATGAAATACTCAAGATGCAAGATGAATTTGCTCAGAAGGCAAAGTTTATGAGTCAGCAGGAATTAGAGAAGAAAAAATCTGAAATTGAAGCGAAACAGAATGATTTTATGAATAAGTTGAGACAGGCGGAACTTGAGATTCAAAACCTTGATGCGAAACTCACCCAAGATGTTATTCAAGATATAAAAGATATAATCCAGAGGATTTCGCAGAAAGAAGGTTATTTTCTTGTCTTAGATAAAAATCAGATTCTTTATGTCAAAGATGCTGAGGACATAACTTATAGGGTTATAGATGAGTACAATAGGGTTTGGCGCAGCAAAAAATCTGGCAATTCCCAGCCCGGGAAGAAAAAATAAAGAAAACCGAAATCTTTGATTTTTATTTTTTAAAGATAAATTTTTTTGTGTGTTGTTTTTTTATTGCCCCCATCGTCTAGCCAGGACCAGGACGCCGGGCTCTCAATCCGGAAACGGGGGTTCAAATCCCCCTGGGGGCGCCAAAAAAACTGAAAGGAGAAATCTGTGATGGAAAAACGTAAACTCTATCTTATCTACCCATTTGAACTCGTCAATAAACCTATCCTCTGGGAATTAATAAAAAAATTTGACCTCGTCGTCAATATAAAAAGTGCATCAATGAAAGGTGAAGTAGGACTTGTCACCGTAGAAATAGAAGGAACGAAAGAAGAAATGGATAAAGCAATTTCTTGGCTTAATCAAAAAGGAATAAAAGTAGAAAGAATAGAACAAGATGTGATAGAACCTTGAAAATCCCCTACCCAGATATAACGAGGTTAGATTTATCTCCAAGAAATACAGAAAATTTTCTTTCAAACTCTAACTTTTCCTCGTTGTCTAATACGGATTCGAAAACAACGGTCTTTGCTATCTCTCTTGCAAAAGATATGAGTTTAGTGTCTTTGAGAACTTCTATTTTTATGTCTGAAAACCCGTGCTGGCGTGTGCCAAGTATATCTCCAGGTCCCCTCATTTCAAGGTCTGCCTCAGCTATCTTGAAGCCATCTTGCTCTCTCTCGAGCAACCTTATCCTTTTTTCTGAATTTTCAGAAAGATTATCAGGAATTATCAGAATACAAGTCCCTTCTTTGTCCCTCCTTCCAACTCTTCCCCTCAGCTGATGAAGTTGAGATAATCCGAACCTTTCCGCATGCTCAATCACAATCATGGTGGCATCTGGAACGTCTATGCCAACTTCTATAACTGTTGTAGAAACAAGAAGGGAGACCTGACCGTTCAGGAATGATTTTATAATCTCGTTTTTCTTTTCTCCGGACATCTTTCCGTGTAGTAATCCTACCCCAAATTTTGAAAACCTCTCACTCAGAGTTTTATACATACCCTCTGCTGATGGTATATCTAACTTTTCGGACTCTTTCAAAAGAGGATAGACGACAAAAACCTTCCCTCCACTTCGTAGTTCCTTTTCTATTTCTTCCCACACTATGAATTTTTCTGACTCTCTGAAAACTTTTGTTTTAACCGGTTTTTTGCCTGGAGGGAACTCGTCAAGTACAGATATGTCAAGGTCTCCCCACACAGTTAGAGCTACGGTTCTCGGTATAGGAGTTGCGGTCATAACGAGTATATGAGGAAATGTATCTTCACCTTTGTTTATAAGGCTCAGGCGCTGTAGGACTCCAAACCTATGTTGCTCGTCTATGACAATAAGCCCGGGTTTTTTTGGCTTTATTTCATCATCGTATATTAGAGCATGAGTTCCAACCAGTATGTTGAGTTTTCCTGAATTCAATTTCTCATATATCTCTTTCCTATCTGATTTTTTCGTGCTTCCTGTAAGAAGAGCTATGGAAAGTCCCAATGCTTTCCCGAAGTTTTGAAAGTTATCGTATAGCTGTCTTGACAAAATCTCTGTTGGAGACATAACTATTGATTGGTATCCGCAAGAGCATACCATAAAAGAAGCGCAAAAAGCTACGAGAGTTTTCCCTGAACCAACATCTCCCTGCAAAAGTCTATACATAGGTCTTGGTCCTGCTAAATCTTTTCTTATCTCTTCTATCGCTCTGAGTTGAGCAGATGTGGGTTTGAATGGAAGTGTAGATAGCAGAAAGTTAATAAGTGAATCAGAAACGAAAATCTGAGGAGCTTTTTTTAAGTTCACCTCACTTCTTTTTATAAAGAGTGATACCTGAGTTCTGAATAGCTCTTCAAAAAGAATTCTTTTTCTTGCTTCCTGAATTTCTTCAATTCCGCTGGCGTACTTTTCGGGTATATGAACCTTCAAAAATGCTTCTTGAAGAGAAATTATTCCTTTTTCTTTCTCTATTCTTTCTGGAATAAGAGATATTATGATTTCTATGTGGTTTTCAAGTATTTTTCTTATTACACGGGAGATAATAGAGTTCTCATACATATCTGATGCCACATATATAGGAACGAGTTTTCCTATTTTCATCTCGTCTATCTTTTCTTTTTTTACGATTTTTGGGTGATATGTTTGGAAAGTTCTTCGGAACGATTTTACTTCACCGAATACTGCGACCTCTTCTCCCTGATAAAACATATCCATGTAGTTTGTTTTTGAGAACCATACACATTCAAGGAAGCCCGTATCATCTGAAACAATAAATTTCCATATTACTTTACCGCTACCTGTTATTATCTCTTCTTTTTTCACTATTTTCCCTATCACTACTGCCTTTTCTCCTTCAAAAAGTTCTTCTATTTTTTTTATGTTTGCTCTGTTTTCGTATGTTTTTGGTAAATAAAAGAGAGCGTCTTCAACTGTGAAGATGTTCTTTTTGTATAGTATTTGAGCAAGGTTAGGTCCGACTCCTTTTATGTATCTTATGTCTGTTGAAAGTATTGTTTTTGCCTTGTTTAAAAATTCTTCTGAAAATTTCATTTTATAAAAATTTACTTAATAATTTTTCTCCTCATAAAAGACAACGAGAAAATAATTTTTTAACTACCATGGGTAGAGGAAAAAGATATTTAGAGTCGTTGAAACTTTTTGACAGGTCAAAAAGATATGAGATAGAAGAGGCGCTGAAGATTCTGAAAGAGATGAAGAGAAAATTTGACGAGACCGTTGAGGTTGCAGTGAAGCTCGGCATAGACCACAGAAGAACAGATCAGGCGGTAAGAGGAGCTGTCGTTCTCCCATATGGAACAGGTAAATCTCCTCGCATTCTTGTCTTTGCAAAAGGTGAAAAAGCAAAAGAAGCGGTAGAAGCAGGAGCAGATATTGTCAAAGATGAGTCAGGAATAAAAGAAATAATAGAAAAACAAACCGCTCCCGATGTAGATGTAATAATAGCTACACCCGATATGATGTCTGAACTTTCAAAAGCAGGAAAAATTTTAGGTCCAAAAGGACTTATGCCAAACCCTAAAACTGGAACTCTAACATGGGATGTAAAAAAGGCGGTTGAAGATGCCAAAAAGGGCAGAGTAGAATTCAAAACAGATAAAGGTGGCTGTATCCATGTACCCGTAGGAAAAATATCGTGGGAGATAGAAAAACTTTCTGAAAATGTTGAGTTCTTCCTCAAAACATTGAGCCAGATGAAGCCCCCTTCTGCAAAAGGACAATTTATAAGAACCGTCACAATCTCAACGACTCACTCTCCCGGAGTCAAGATAGATGTGAATTCTGTTTTCAGAAAGAAGAAAAAATAATTTGCAGGGAGGTGAGCTAAATATGAAAAGAACATATCAACCTCACCGCAGAAAAAGAGCAAGAAAGTATGGATTTTTAGCTCGTTCCTCCTCGCACTCGGGAAGAAAAATACTTCAAAGAAGAAGGAAAAAGGGAAGGAAAATTCTGGCTCCTTCTGTATATCATAAGCTGAGATTTATTTTTTAATTTCACCATCTTAAAGAGAACTTTTAACCAAACGTGTTCCATCTCCTTAAAAAATGAACTCAGAAAAAAGAGGAGGAAAGTTTTTTTAAGGTGTGAGTGGTGGGTAGGGGCGGAATCGAACCGCCGACCTTAGGATTTTCAGTCCTACGCTCTACCGACTGAGCTACCTACCCACCACAGAAAAATCACTCAATCTTAAAATTTTTCTTTGTGCCTAAAACCCTTAAAAAATGTTTTTCTTTTCTTATCTGAAGCTTAGACCTATAATGCTGATGCCTCCTCAAAAGAGGAGCTATGTTTAACTCAAAATCTTTCTTCAAAATCTTCAACGCTCTGTCAAGGTTTCCCTTTACTTTTATCACAGGCACACGCATAAAATAAAAAATAAAACTTATAAAAACTCCAATAAAATTTTTCCGAAAAGTTATCCGCTGAATTGAAAAAAAAGAAAACTCGCAAAGATACAAAAAGATATGAAATTTTTTTGAAAAGTAAGGGGAAGGGACTTTAATTTTCTCAAATCCCTTCCCCCATTTTATTTTAGGTTCAATCTTTAACCTCCTCCAAGTAATTGGAGGACAAGTTGTGGAGTGAGACGTGATATAGCAACCATAGCGTTAGCGCTCTGCTGAACTACCTGCAACGATGTCAGTCGCAACGCCTCCTCATCGAACTTCGTGTCTATTATGGCTGACCTCTGAACCTGTGCTATTATCCTCTGATTCTGAACCTGCTCCTGTGCTGTCTGCATAAGATGCTTTATCGCTCCTACCTTCGCCCTAACATTCTCAACATACTCTATCGCCTCTTCTATGAGTGTTACCGCTGTTTCTGGCGCAGCTCTCAGGTCAAAAGTAAACATCCTTCCACCACCCAAAGATACTGAACCTAAAAGGTTCTCTGGCTCTAAGTTCGGAATATCAAAGTGTGTGTAGTCCATCTCACTTCCAACATGAGTTCCCCTGAACACCCT
>JAUQOU010000037.1 GCA_030550715.1 bacterium
CTTTGCCATATTTTGATCACCTCCTTTCGTAGGAATTTATAAAAAAATCAACAAAAAGCTTATGGAAGCAGTTATAAGAAATAAAATCAGCAGGATATAAGATAATCATTTTTTTGTGAGGAAAAATTTTTTTCAAAATTTTTTTAGTTTAAGTTTTTGAGATACTATGGGACGATTTCTTATAATAGCGAAAGACATCAAAAAGGTAAAGGATTACGCTGATTTTCTCTCTTCTGGCGATATAAATTTTGACATAAAAATTGTGGGAGAAAAATTTGATAAAGGGGATTACTCAGGATTAATACTTGTTGGCGGGGAAGATGTAAATCCAAAAAGATACGGAGAGAGAAATTCTTATCCGAAGAAAACCAAAATTGATGATCTGCGTGATGAATACGAGTTTGAAGCGATTGATAAGTTTTTCAGTTCCGGGAAGGTTATTTTCGGTATATGCAGAGGGATTCAGGTCATAAATGTTTTTTTCGGTGGAACTTTATATCAGGATATTCCTTCTGATTTGGGGAGTTTTATTCACAGGTATTATAGGGGAAAAAGTCCCAAGAACTTTCAGGTTATAAAAGATGACATATATCATAGTGTGAGAATAGTTGAGAAAAATCCTGTTTTTGCTTTTGGGGAGGTTTTTTATGTTGCGAGTTATCATCATCAGGCGATAAAAGAAGTTGCGAACTCATTTTTGGTTTTTGCTGTTTCCCAAGAAGATGGAGTCGTTGAGGGAATTTTTCATATGGAGAAAATGGTTTTTGGCGTTCAGTGGCACCCTGAAAGAAACTTTCTTTATGGTAATGAAGTTTTCAGAGAAAGTTCTCGGAAAATTTTGAATTTCTTGAAAATTTTAGCCAAGTAGATTTATTTTTATTGAGATGGCTGTTTTCTTGATGATAATTTCGTTTCTTCTCTATCCTTTCTATTCTTTTTTTTATACCATTTTGAGGTTGTTCAAGTTTAAATATTTCTTCTCTTTTCATCTCATGCGTGATTTTCTTTTTGTTATGACTTTTGTTATGCTTTTTGGAGATTTATTCATTGCTTTTGCGAGTTTCTCGCTCGCCGTTTCTGTGCCTTACCTTCTCTCAAAGTTTCTTGGTTTCAGCAATCTTTTAGCTTTTTCTGTTGGACTCATAACTTTTATAATTTCGTACTGGTTTTTCTCTTTTGTTGTTTATATTGTTCAGACGCTTGCTCTTTTATCTTCTCATCTCAAAGACGCGAGAGAAATACTCAAAAAGATTGAGAGTACTTCAAAAGATATAACAGATAATGTTCTGTTTCACTGATTTCTACCTTGAATTTTCGGAAGGTTTGAAGATTCTCAATCTTATACTTTTGTATTTTATCTCTGTTATGGGTTCGGCAAAGGAGAGTTCCTTTATCTTCGCCATATCAAGTATCATAAGTTCTGGCTTACCTCTTGATGAGAGATAATCTAATGAGCTTATTACCCATATTTTCGCCTTTGACGGAGAAGTTGTCCACTCACCACCAGCGTAAAATGTAGCAAAGGGAAAAGGTTCAAAAATCAAAATGCTCTCACTGCCAAAATTTTCTTTTATCCATTTTCCTGCTATCTTGTAGATTTTTCTTCCTTCATCTTTGTAAAGGGGTTGAGAAAACACCGCTGTGTTCAGAGCTATAAAGAAAGCCATAAAGCCAAGCTTTGCGTATTTATTTTTTGAATCCCAGAGCTGGTATAAACCGTATCCGCCAAAAAGAGAGATTGAAGGTAAAACAGGAATATAAAAGTAGTCAGCAGATATTGCTATTGGAAAAGTAAATAGACACCAGATAATTACAATGAGCAGAGAGAGCTTTGCTGATTCCTTTGACTCCTTCAAAATTTTGCTTATTCCAAGTCCTATGATTATGAGTTCAGAAGCTGTGAGTATTCCCGGTATTGCGTATTTATGAGAAAGATGGAAGTTGAAAATGAAATTTTTGATGTATCCTTGAAGTGTCAGTATTTTCTCTATGTTATCTTGAGATATACTTATACCTTCACTTAAGCTTCCGCCTCTATATAGAATCAGTTTTGATAGAAAAGACGGAAGGTTACCTTCTTTGTATGATGTGATGTGATATGGAAGCGAGGAGATGGTGAATCCAAGTATGAAGGGAATGATAAGTTTCGGTTTTCTTGTGATTGCGATGAAAATAAAAAAGGTTATCAGCATTTCGGGTCTTATGACATAAGATATTCCTGAGAAAAATCCAGAGAGAGCAGAAAGTAAAAACATTTTCTTTGAGCTTATATTTTTTCTTTCGCTTTGATTTATGATGAGAGAAAGAAGTATAGAAATCCACATAAAGAAAGTTGATGTTGTGTATGGTAAAGTTGAGTAGCATGCCCATACGAACTTTGGATTTGTCGCTAAAAACACAGATGAAAACAAAGCTACCACTTCTCCTTCGTGATTTTTCCGGTTTTGTGAGACAAGAATAATTTTCAGAAATATGAAAATTAGAATAATTATTCCTGCTCCGAAAATAAATGAAATTATTCTTCCTGCAAGTTCTGTTTCAATTCCGAGATGTAGCATAGCAGAGATAAAATATGGGTATCCGGGAGAATATACGGGGTGAGTGAATTTGCCTCTGAACGCTGAGTTTTCTGCGATTTTCAGGTAAAAGTAAGAATCGGTTGTTTCAATTCCATATATTTCATTTTGCCTTATAAGTAGTGCCAAAACATATAAAGTCCATATAGTAAAGAGAAAGAGGAAAATCTTCTTATATTTTGTCATCTGCTTTGTATTTTATATTTTTCAGAAGAAGAGAGATTTTGTTTGTATCAGAATTCTTCTTTTATTTCTGATGTGAGTAGCTCTCGTAGTGCGAGGGGAAGTTCATAGTTCAGAAAAAGTATTTTGTAGATTGCGCCGAGTATGTTCATTTTTATTCCCATTTTTTCTGCGAGTTCGTATGCTATTTTTGTTGTGTAATATCCTTCAACGGTTTCACCTATTTCTCTGAGTGCTTCTTCTGGTTTTTTCCCTTGTGCGATGAGTTTTCCAAATCTTTTGTTTCTCGAGAGGTCAGATAGTGCGGTTGCGAAGAGGTCTCCCACTCCGGAAAGTCCAAAGAATGTTTCTTTTTTTGCTCCGAATTTTTCTCCGAACCTCACCATCTCACTTACTGACCTTGCGAGGAGGAAAGCGATGGAATTGATTTTAAATCCCATCTCTTCGGCTATTCCGGAAGCTATTGCATATATGTTTTTCAGTGCTCCTCCGAGTTCTACTCCAACTATGTCATACGATAGATAAATTCTGAAAAATCCGGAGTGCAGTATTGAATATGCTTTTTCTTGAACTTCTTTTATGTTTGAGGCAACCACAGCAGCGGCAGGATAACCTTCTAAAATCTCCTTTGCGAGATTCGGTCCAGATAAAACACCTATTTTTTTACAGCATGATTCTTCTTTTATTATCTCTGTTATTCTCTTGCCAGTCGTTATTTCTATCCCTTTTGAGGTGTTTATTATTATGTGGTTTCCTTCTATGTATTTTGAAGATTTTTTGATGACTTCTCTTATTGCTTTTGTTGGGAGTGCTATCAAGATAAGCTCACATTTTGAGAACACATCTTTTAAATCTGTCGTTGCTTCGTAGCTTCCTGTAAGAGGGAACTCGTAAAATCTCTTGGGGTTTATTCCGTTTTTGTTTATTGATTCTGCTATGTCTTCATTATTTGTCCATATTACCGCTTTGTGTTTATTTTTTGTGATGAGGTGAGCGAGGGTCCATCCCCAGCTTCCTGCTCCAAGTACCCCTACACTATTCATTTAGTTTTTGTTTTGATATTTTGGGTAAGTTTTTGGCTATTGTCAGGAAACCTTGAATTTTTTCTTTTAGCGATGGAGCGTGGAGAAGGTTGGTGAGAGCTATTGAGAATTCGTACTTTTCTTTTGAAAATGGGTACCACCATGGAGCTCTCATTTTTTGTCCGAGCTTATTTGTATGAACATGTCTTACCTGAACCATCTCAAGCAGTCCTTCTTTTCCGTGAGTTCTACCTATTCCTGAGTTTTTTACTCCTCCCCATGGGACTTGTGGTATGGCGTGGGTTATGAGGTTATCATTTATCATTACTGTGGCGTATTGGAGCTTTTCTGCTATTCTTTTTGCTCTTTTGAGGTCTTTTGTCCAGACCGATGCGGTAAGTCCGTATTCTGAATCGTTTGCGAGTTCTATTGCTTCATCTTCTGTTTCAAAAGGCATTATGGGGAGAACAGGTCCGAAGGTTTCTTCTCTCACTACTTTGAAAGAATGATCTACGTTTAGTATTACTGCTGGTTTTACGAAAAGATCTTTTATTTCTCCACCTATTACTTCTGCTCCTTTTTCTTTTGCCTCTTCGATATGCTCTTTTATTTTCATAAGTTGTTTTTCAGATATTACTGCTCCTATGTCGCATCCCCAGGGTTCGGATGATGAGAACCCAACTCTGAGCTTTTTTGTTTTTTCTACGATAGCTTTTTTGAATTCTTCGTATATTTTTTTGTGGACGTATAGTCGTTCTACTGATGCGCAAACTTGTCCTGTGTTGAAGAACGCACCGAAAATTGCCGCGTCAGTTGTTATATCTATATCAACATCATCAAAGACAATCATCGGGTCTTTTCCCCCAAGTTCCATCACTACGGGAACAAGATATTCAGCAGCGGTTTTCATGATTATCTTTCCTGTCTGTGTGGAGCCAGTGAAAAATATCTTATCTACTCCTGATTTGACAAGGTATGAGCCGGTGAGTCCATCTCCGGTTACAACTTCGCATAATCCATCTGGAAATCCCACATCTTTGAAGAGCTCTTTTATAAGGACCCCTGTTTTTGGTGTGAATTCAGAGGGCTTTAGAACGCAGGTGTTTCCAGCCATAAGAGCGATTATTATCTGTCCCATAGGTATTGAGAACGGGAAGTTCCACGGAGATATTATTCCTATTACGCCGTAGGGGAAGTATTCTATGTAGCTTTCTCTTCCCATCAGGTTCCATACTCCTATTTTGACTTTTTCTCTTTTCAGTATTTTTTCTGTGTTTTTAGCGTAGAAGTCAGCGAGGTCAAGTATTGGGAAGACATCTGAAATGAGTGCTTCAAACCTTGAAACACCTTTTTCTTTTGATATAACGTCTGCTATATCTTCTATGTTTTTTCTTATGTGTTCTTTGAGTTTTAAAATCCATTTTGCTCTTTCTTTTATAGGTATTTTTTCCCAATCTTTCTGTGCTTTTTTTGCTTTCTGGACGGCTTCTTTTACTTCTTCTTCTCCCATGTTTTTGAATTCTCCTATCAGCTCTCCTGTTGCCGGGTTTATGCTCCGCAGAATTGGTGGTCTTTCAACTATTTCGGTTCTCATATGAAAAAATTAGTTTTGATTTTGTTTTTTATTAAAAGTTCAATAGTTCTTTGTTTATGAAGACGGGTCCGTATTGACAGCACAGTTTAGGTCCGTTTTGGGTTTTTATTGAGCAGGAAAAACAGATTCCAAGACCGCAAGCCATTTTTTCTTCCATAGCAAGAAGTAAAGGGGTTTTTATATTTTTTTCTTCCCAGAATTTTACGAGAGCTTTGAGCATGGGGGGTGGTCCACAAGTTATGGCGACATCAAATTCATCTGGGTCTACTCCTTCATCTGTTTTTATAAGATTTGTGATGAGTCCCTTTTTACCTTCGGAACCGTCTTCTGTTGTTATCAGGATTTCGGCTTTATTTTTGAGCATGTCTTTTATTATTATGTCTTGTGAAGTTCTTCCTCCGAATATGAGAGTATTTTTTCCGTTTGAGAATAAATCTATTGCGGGGTAGAGTGATGCTATACCAAGCCCTCCTGCTATAAAGAGGATTTTTTGAGGACTTTTGAGTTTATACCTTTTTATTGCGGAGAGGAAGCCAGTTCCGCATGGAGCAAAAACTCTTACTCGTGAATTTTCGCTTATTTTAGAAAATCTTGCTGTCCAGTCGCCGAAAACCTTAAAAAGTATCGCAAAGCTTCTGTCTTTTGAATAAAGTATAGAAAAGGGTTTTGGTATTACAGATATTTCGTCTATAAGACCTATCATTGCGAACTGTCCAGGTTCAAATCTGATTTTTCCTTCAAGTTCAAAGAGAAAGACCTGTGGAGCAAGCTCAGTTTTTCTCACAACTCTGCTTTCAAAAATCTCTACCATACTAAGAACCGATTAAATAATTTTTTCTCTGTTTTTGCAATATTTATTTTTTTTAATTTTTTGGATTTGATTTTTGGTGATAAAGTTTTCAGAATGAGAAAGCTGATTCAAGTTCTTTTATTTCTTCTTCTGAAAGGTCAATATACACTGATTTTGCATTTTCTTCAACCTGATCGGCATTTTTGAATCCGAATATAACAACATCTATATCTTTTTTGAGAATATATGCTATTGCGATTTGAGAAAACTTTGCGTTCTTCTCTTTTGCTATGTGTTCTGTCTGTTCTATTGCTCTTTTTACTTTGTAGAATTTTTCTTCTCTGAAAAACTCGTAGTTTTGTCTCCAATCAAAACCGTTGAACTCTGGGGGTTCTTTGTATTTTCCGGTAAGTATTCCCATTCCGAGAGGGCTGTAAGCTAATATGCCGATTTTTCTTTCTTTGTATTCTGGAATATCTTTTTCTATTTCTCTTTCAAGGAGGTTGAAAGGAAGTTGGTTTGAGGTGAAGAATTTACATCGGAATTGAATAAGTTTTTTAGCTTCTTCAAGTGAGAAGTTTGATATTCCCCACCATCTTGATTTTCCCTCTTCGCATATCTTTTCCATGACTTCTGCGAGGTCTTCAAGCTTTATTTTAGGGTCTGGCCAGTGAGCTTGGTAGAGGTCTATGTAATCTGTTCCAAGTCGTTTTAAACTTTCTTCAACTGCTTTTTTTACATATTTTGGTGAAAGGTCTCTTTTTATATCTGTTTGAGTTGGGTTAGGTTTTTCTCTTGGCCAGGAGAGTCCGACCTTTGTTGCGATTACGAATTGAGTTCTTTTACCTTTTACTGCTTTTCCGATGAGGGTTTCTGAGTAGCCGAATCCGTATATATCTGCGGTATCGATGAAATTTATTCCGAGTTCTTGCGCCTTTTGTATACCTGATATTATTTGGTCATCTTTGACATCGCCCCAGCCGAATTTTCCCGCTTGCCAACAGCCAATACAAAGGCGAGATACCATGAGGTCGCTTCTTCCGAGTTTTGTGTATTTCACAGAAATTTTGGTGCCGAGGGCGGGACTTGAACCCGCACGGGCTTGAAACCCATCGGATCCTAAGTCCGACGCGTCTACCTTATTCCGCCACCTCGGCAACTAAAAACACAAAAGATAAATTAAAGTTTAAAATGCTCCGAAAATGATTTGAAATTATCAAGTATGATTAACTTCATTATATAATTTTTGAGTTTTTGAAGATGGAGATAAGGACTGTAAAACTCAAAATACCGTGGCCTTTTTTTGAAGTAAATGTTTTTATACTTAAAGAAAAGGGTGAGTTCGCTCTCATAGATTCGGGTCTATACTCCGAAGAGAACTTCAAAATTCTTGAAAAAGAAGTCAATGACTTTTGCGGAGGATGGGATAAAATATCTTTTATAATTCTCACTCATGGACACCCAGACCACTATGGGAATTTACTTTTCATAAGAGAGAAAGTAAAAAGGGAGATACCTATATTTATACACTCACGAGATAAAGATAGAGTTGTTGAACTTCCAAAAGAAGAAAGACAAAAAGCGGCAGAGTTTGCAAAAGAATTCCTCTCAAAAAACGGAGTTCCTGACGATAAACACAAGATTGTTGAAAACCAAGCTAAATCTTATTTTTCACGCAAATATCAACTTGAAGAAAAAGAGGTTTTTCCCGTAGATCTGAATTCAGATAGCATATACTTGGGAGGTAGAAAATTAAGTTTTATTCACACTCCGGGACACACCCCAGGACACATCATATTATACGACGAGAAAGATGGTCTGGTCTTTGCAGGAGACCACATTTTCTCCAAAGGTTTTCCTGTTCCACTTTTATTTTTCTCAAAGGCAGAAGAGCGTTTTAAGAATTTGCCAAATTGGCTTGCGAGCTTGAAGGTCTTTGAAAACCTTGATATATCGTTGGTTATGCCGGGACACTTAGAGTCCTTATCAGATGTAAAAACCGTAGTTCAAAAGATGTTTGTCAGAGTGGAAAAAATGAAAAAGAAAGTTCTTGAAATCATATCGGTTGAGGAAATGACGATTTATGAGCTCGGAAATAAACTCTACCCAAATCTGCCAGATGAATTCTGGTCGTTCAAATTCTCCGAGGCACTGGGATATATAGACATTCTTGAGATGGAAAACCTCGTTGAAAAGGTGGAAAAAAACGGTAAAATATACATCAGAGGTAAATTGAAATAAACTTATTTGTTTTATTTTCGTATGTCTGGGGATAAAATTGAAAAGGGGAGCTCTGATGAATTGAAAAGTGCAGAAAAAGAATCTAACGATAAAAAAGTTAATGAGAACAATCAGCAGATGATGCTTTCTACTCCTTCAATTGCTCCTCTTGAAGGGCTGTCAAGAGATATGCTTCCAAGAAGAGCTCAGAGGAAGACCGAGACACGACTTCATGTTCTTTCTTTGCTTGTAGAAAATAAAGCGGGAGTTCTCGCAAGGATAGCCGGTCTTTTTGCTGGAAGAAGCTATAACATAGAGAGTTTGTGTGTTGGTGAGACGCATGACCCAGCTTTTTCGCGCATGACAATAGTCACAAGGGGAGATGACAAAGTTGTTGAACAGATAGAAAAACAGCTCAGAAAAATAATAGAGGTTGTCAAAGTCAGTAATATAACAGATGTTCCCCATGTTGAAAGAGAACTTATGCTTGTTAAAGTTCAAGCAACAAAAGAAAATAGAGATGAGGTGATGAGATTAGTTGAAATTTTCAGAGGTAAGATAGTAGATGTGACTTTGAAGAGCTTGACCATAGAGATAACGGGTGATAGAGATAAAACAGAGGCGTTTTTACAGCTTCTCAAACCGTTCGGTATAAAAGAGGTTGTAAGAACGGGAATCGCAGCTATAAAAAGGGGGGATTGATGGAAACAAAATTTTTATTTCTGCGATGTTTCCACCTAAAATCATCGGGGTCTTGACTTATTTTCCTCTTGAATCAGCTTTTATAAGGGGTGCGAAAAAATATCTTGATATAATAGAGATAAGGGGAGACCTTATAGGTGATGAGTTATTGGTAGGGAAGGCAGTAGAGAAGTTTTCGCATCTCAAACCCATAATACTTACAGTAAGGTCAGAAAAAGAGGGCGGAGTGCAAGTTCCTAACAGAAAGGGGCTTTATCTCAAATTTTTAGATAGTGTTGATTATATTGATGTTGAACTTTCATCTCTGCCAGATTTTAGAGATTTAGTATCGTCTGCGGAGTCAAAAAAGAAAAAAGTGATTTTATCTTTTCATGATTTTGAAGGTAGCGCGAATATAAAAGTTCTTGAAAGAAAGTTTTCAGAATTTCAGGTTCAGGGTGGAGATGTGTTCAAATCAGCGGTTTTTGCAAGGAGTGAGCATGTTCTTGTAGAGCTTGCTCTTTTTACTAGAAAAATATCTTTCAAAAAGCGCGATTTTTCTATATGTGTGATGTGTATCGGAGATCCGAAAATTGCCTTTCTCTCCCGAATTGTTCTTCCTGTTTTCGGTTCTGATTGGGTATACGGTAGGTTAGGGAGGATTGAAGGAGCTCCGGGTCAGCCAGATTCTTTTCAGCTCTCAAAGATTCTCAAATTGTAGCAATAAGCAATAAGTGATGATATGCTCTATTTTTTTGTTCTGCACTCTATACCTTTTTTCAGGAGCTGGAAGCAGTGAGATTCTATGAGCATCATCTGCCTTAAAGACGGAATCTCTTCGTTCCCCTTCGTATGTGTAGAGAATTTTTTCTTTTCCGGAGGTATTGGTTCCGGAATATCTTCTGTATCGTCTGAGTATATTATATCTTTTGCGAACTCTTTTCCGTTCATTCTTTCTATGAGCTGTTGAATGAGAGAAAAAGTTTCATCATCTGCTATTGTATCTTCAATATTATCTCTGGTTATGAAAAATAGTTTTCTTGAAATGAGTGGCTTTTGACTTATTGCTTTTTCACCTTCTTCGCCCTGAATTCTTTTCCATATATCTCCTTCGCACTTTGAGCAGTAGATTATATATCCTTTATCTGCTGAGAGTATTAGCAAGCTTCCCTTCAAGAGTTCAACAAAAAAAGGATTTGCTTCTTCAAAGTTTATGAAGAACTTTTCTGAATCTACACCTTCTGATATTTCAAAGAGCATTTTTCCGTAGTGAAAGGTTATCTCTTTTGAGAAGAAGGCGGAGCTCTCTTCGTCAAGTATTACCCTGTGATATTTTGATGGTTTATAAATGCTTTGCTTTTGAAGGTATATGCGAGACCTTCTCGTTGTTTTTACAAGAATGTTGTTCTGTGATTGAAGGTTGTCAGAAGATGATAACCTGAATGTTTTTCCTTCCAAAGATATGTATATATCTTTTCCTATTATTTTGCTTATTTCCCATCCTACACCTAACTGAAATACGATGAGTAAAGATAGCATAGTAGTAGATATTTTAATATTTCATTTTTCATTGATATTTTGTTTGCTTGCTTATTTAATTTAATCTTTGTAAAGTTTTTCAATTATATCTTTATATTTTTGTTCTATTACTTTTCTTTTTATTTTTCTTGTTGGAGTGATGTCTCCCTCTTCTTCATATAATCTCCTTGGTATAAGAGCGAATTTTTTTATTGTCTCAACCTGAGACAGAGTTTTATTGACTTTTTCAACTTCTTCTCTGATTAGCTTATAAACTTCGGGATTTTTTGTGAGGTCTTCAAATGTTGTGAAAACTATACCTTTTTTCTGAGCCCATTGGGAGACATTATCTTCATCTATGAGTATTAAGGCGACAAGGTATTTTCTTCCATCACCTATCACAACTGCATCTTGGATGTATGGAGAGAATTTAAGTTTGTTTTCTATGTAGGAAGGGGTGATGTTTTTTCCTCCTGCTGTGATTATTATATCTTTTTTTCTATCAAGTATTTTGAGGTATCCGATTTCATCGATTGCACCTATATCTCCGGTGTGAAGCCAGCCGTCGCGTATAGTCATCGCTGTTAGTTCGGGATCTTTGAAATATCCTTTGAAAACATGTGGACCGCGTGTCAATATCTCTCCGTCTTCTGCTATTTTCACTTCAACTCCATCTATTGGCTCACCGACATATCCGAACCTCTCTTTACCTATTCTTGTTATTGTTATTACTCCTGATGATTCGGTTTGCCCATAACCTTCTGAAAGGGGAATTCCGATGGAATTGAAAAAGATGTAAAGTTCTGGGGCAGAAGGAGCAGCTCCGCACAAAGCAAAGCGCGTTCTTTCAAATCCCAAAATTCTCTTCACATGATGTAAAACTCCCCAGTATGCCAACCTGTATTTCAACTTCGTTTTGAGAGGGACTTTTTTCTCTACTATTTTCCTTCTCTCTTCGCCTGATAGTTTTGAAAACTCGCCATCTTTTCTTATAAGTTCCTCTTTTATTCTCTGAACCTCTTCCGCGTATTCTCTGCCAATTTTTTTTGCGATTTTCCAGATTTTCTTTTTGAACGGTGTAGAATCATCTATAAGAACCTCTATTTGAGATGATATTTTCTCCCATATTCGTGGGACAGAAAAGAAAACTGTGGGTCTGACTTCTTTCAGGTTTTCAAGGAGTGTATCAAAGCTTTCAACAAAATTAACTCTGTATCCAACTCTTATTGGGAGATAAACTGAAAGCAATCTTTCAGCTATATGGTTTAGTGGAAGGTATGAAAGGACTTCATCGTCTTCTCTGGCTTCGTTCGCTCTGCTCAAGCTCCATGTCATAAAAAGTATGTTTTTGTGAGTTATCATTGCTCCTTTCGGGGGACCGGTGGTTCCAGAAGTATAAACGATAAAAGCTACATCATCTGGTTCAATCTCGTTCTTTATTTTTTCAAGCTCTTTATCTTCTACTTCTTTTCCCATTTTCATAAAATCATCAAAGAATATGACTTTTTCGTTTTTAAATCCCCAGAGTCCTTTTCTATCCCATACCACTATTTTTTCAAGTTGAGTTTTGTGTAGGATTTCTAAAACTTTATCAAGTTGTTCTTCTCCTTCAACAAATATTATTGAAGAAGATGAGTGATTTACCGCATATTCTATTTGCTCTGGGGAAAGTGTGGGATAAAGCCCGACAGATATTCCGCCGGCTGATATTATTCCGAGGTCTGATACGACCCATTCCCATCTGTTATTTCCTATTATTGCAACTCTATCTCCTTTTTTTACTCCGCAGGCGATAAGTGATTTAGCACATTTTTTCACGAGTTCCCTGTATTCGCCCCACTTGATTTCTTTCCATATTCCCTTTTCTTTGTAGCGTAGCGAAGGTTTGTCTTTGAGCCGTACAGAAGTGTTTTCAAAAAGCTCAATTACGTTTTTGAAGTCATCTTTGATGTCCCATTTTTTCTCCTGACTCATACTTTAAAATTTAATTACTTTTTTGCTGATATAGTTTTGTTATGGGGGGTATTTTTTGTTTTACTTTTGAGCTCTGCATTTGAGATAATTTTCTTTTACTCTTGAAATCAACTCTTTTTCTTTTTCAAAGATGTCTTTCCTTATGAAGATTTCAAAGTCATTTCCGTAAAATATTTTTTCGTATCCTGTGATTTTCTCTTCTAATTTCTGCACAACCTTACCTTTGAGTATTTTGGGAAAAGATAGTTTTATATCTATTTGTTCGTTTTTTGACGAGCAGTTTATTTTATTTTGAAGTTTATCTCCGTAAAATAGAGCATTACATATACCGATAGATAAATTTTTCTTTTTTTCTTTTTTCATTATTTCGCCGAGGAATTCTAAAAAAGATGCGGGTTCTTCAAAGTTTTCATACCAAAGTGGCTTACCGGAATCGAGCAGGTTTGATATTGTGTTTGGACATGAATTTTTCTTCTTGTTTACAAATATTGGCCATTCTGTTTTTACCATTTTGAAAGGTATGAGAGCAAGGTTTATTGTGAAGACCGCAGATGTCCATAGCATGAAAAACTTTTTGCGTCCAACATAAGAGAAAAACAAAAATGTGGTGAAAACGAACCATATAAGAAATCTCGCATTCACATGTATTGATGGAATTGAGCGCCATAGAAGGTACGCAAGCGGTATGATAAGGAGCCAGAACTCAGTTTTTCTCCAGAACCTTTCTCTGAAAGTGAAATAAAGAAATGAGGGAAGAGTTATGAACCAGAATATCAGAGAAAATCCCTTGTGGAATGAGAGTTCAAGGTTATCGTATTTGAAAAATGCTCCAAGTATGTGAATTATATTCAATAAATCTTTTGGTGATTTTAACGGGTGGGGTTGAGGGTAAATAAGTTCTCCTTCTTTCGTCCATGGTGGAGGATAAAATGGAGTTTCAAACTCTTTTATATTCATTATGTAGAAGAAGCTTCCCGTAAGGAGTAATCCTAAAAGGAATTTTGTTATTGCGATTTTTGATTTTTCTTTGTATTCTGAACTTTCTTTTTTAGCTATAAAAGCGATAAAAGGAAGTAGCAGGAAACCTATGTATTTTGTGCTTATGAGAAGTCCTGCCATTGCTCCCGAGAGGAAGAAATTTTTTGACACAGAAAACGCCCATGAGGAGACAAAAAATGCTGCAAACGCAAGGTCAACATAGTTTGAAGCCATCTGCCCTATAACAATAGGTGTTGAGAATACAAAAAGCGAAGATATAATAGAACTTATTCTTTCTCTGAAAAGTTTTTCTGAAATTACATATATTGAGAGAGCAGATAGAACCGCGAAGAAAATATTTGTGGAATCAATAAATACGAGATTTTTAAAAAGCAAGACATAAGCTTGTGAAAGCATTTGCCCTGATATTGGGAAAGCAAATCTCGGGTCTAAATCTACATCGAGAGAAACAAATCTCTTTCCAAGAACATTTTCAACAATTTTTGGTATATGATATGAAATATCATCTATTCCGCGCGGAGGGAATATAAAGCTTGCTATCACTACGCTAAGGGTGGAGAAGATTGCTCCTCCGAAACCCAAAATCATTATAAATTTTTCGATGGCGTATGGTTTTTCTTCGGTATATTTCTTCTCCTTTTCTATGAACCTTATTACTGGTGATGAAAGGTCTTTATATTTTTCCTTTTTCATTTTTATAAAGATTGCGAGGATTGTTATAAGAAGTATAGCGGAGTTCAGGAGAAGAAATTTTCCTGCTTTTAGTTGAGATATAGCGGAGAGAAAAACCTGAGTAAAGTATATATTTACTATGTAGAAGCTAGATAAAGCCCCGAGGATTTTGTATGCTATGCCTTTTTTTGTGAAGAAACCGAAGTATGGTAAAGATAGAGTGATTATGAAAGTCCAAAACAGCAGAAAGTATATGATTTTTTTGAGTTCAAACATCTCTTAAATTTTATTTTTCCAGAATTTTTACATTTTTTGTTTTTGATAATCAATGTTTGAGATGCAATTTCTGGTTATTCTTTTCTTGCGATAACTGTTATTCCTAATCCATCTTTTACTGGATTTTTTTCTTCCTTCATAACGATAAAGTAAATCAGCGGAGATAGAATTTTGAGATATGGGGTGATATTGGGAAGTCCGTATTCAAGAACCTTATTAGTAAAATACCAGAGCGGTTTTATGGCTTTTCCAAAGAACTTGACCTCTTCTATTTTGAGTCCGTGTTTTTTCAATTTCTTCTCTAATTCTTCTTGCGAGTATCTTCTTTTGTGTTTGAGTATTATATCAAGTTTTCCGAATATTTTGGGATCATGGTGGGAGTGTATTATTGCTTTCCCACTTTCAACGAGTATTTTTGAGATGTTTTTTATCGCGCTTTCATCATCTTCAATTTTTTCAAGAGTATTGACAGAAAGGACTGTATCTAATTTTTTCTCAAGGAGTATTTCTGGCGGGGGCTGTGATATATCGTATTTCATTATGAGCAACCTTTTTGTCTGGTAGAACTTTGTTTTTAATGTTCTTATGTTTTTCTCTTCGGGGTCTGTGAGTATGAGTATTTCTCTTCCGAGGAGGAATCTTGATATTTTCCCTTTCCCTGATGAGAGCTCTATAACTTTTTTTCCCATGTGCTCTTTGATTTGTGTGTTGAAAAAGAGTTTTCTCAAATTTAATGAATCAAAGATGGTTTCTTCAATCTCGTTTTCTCTTCTCTCTCTTGTGTATTTGAGGTATTCTTTTATTATCCATTTGAGGTACTCAAATCCGTGTTTCCAACCTATTTTTTTCCCAGCTTCATAGGTTCTTCCTTCGTATTTTATGGGGACTTCAAAAATTCTGAATCCCTTTTGTATTACTTTTGAGGTGATTTCTATTTCAATTGAAAAATCGTCTGCTTCCAGTTCTCCTATTTCTTCTAAGACATATCTTCTGAACACTTTAAATCCGGTTGCAGTATCTGTTATTGTTGTGCCGTAAAGGGAGTTGATGAAGAAAGAGAATGTGAGA
>JAUQOU010000038.1 GCA_030550715.1 bacterium
TATTCTTGAATCGATATCATCTGAAAAGATTGACAAAAATAAACTTGAAAATATGCTAAAATTCCTCAAGGTCTTTGTTGATAAGTGCCATCATGGTAAAGAGGAAAGATTTCTTTTCCCACGACTTGAAGAAAGAGGACTCAATTTAAGAGCTGGACCAATAGCGGTCATGCTTGCGGAACACGAGCAGATGAGAAACCTAATAGCCGAAATTGAAAAAGAAGTACAAAATCAGAAAGCAGATGAAGAAAAAATAAAAAGCATGATAGAAAATTATGTATATGCTTTGAGAATGCATAAGCTCAAAGAAGAAAGTGTCCTTTTCAAGATAGCAGAGCAAATCCTTGATGAAAATGATGATAAAGAATTATCAGAACTCTTTGAAAAATTTGAAGAAGAAGAAATCGGGAAAGGTATCCACCAAAAATTTCACAAGATGATAGAAGAACTTGAAAAAGAGGTATAACTCTGTCAGGTTATCTGAATTTAAATTATTCTTTTTCTTCTTCTCATAAAAGACGGTATGTCGTAAAAATCTTTTCCATCCTTTGTTATCTCTGTCACGATCTCCTCTTTCTTATCTTCTTCTTGCAAGATCTTTATCTTTTCATTCAATCCTGTTGCTATGACAACGACTCTTACTTTATCTCCGAGTTTAGGGTCTATTGATACTCCGAAAATTATGTTTGCTTCTTCTGCGACCTTTTCTCTTATCGCCTCTGCTGCTTCTTTTGCCTCAAACAAAGAAAGAGATTCGCCACCAGATATACACAGGAGAACATTTGTAGCTCCGTCTATCTTTATATCTCCATCAAGGAGAGGATTTTCAATAGCTAATCTTGCGGCTTTGACTGCTCTTCCGTCTTTGCTTGACTCATCGCTCTCGCCCATACCAATAAGAGCATAACCTTTGTCTTGCATCACAGTTCTTACATCTGCAAAATCAATATTTATAAGTGCGGGAACGGTTATAAGCTCTGAGATGGACTTGACCGCCCTTACAAGAACACCATCTATCAACCTGAAACTTTCCTTAACAGAAATATTTTTCCCACATATCTCAAAGAGTTTATCGTTTGAAATGACAATCAAGGTATCAACAACATCTCGCAGAGCAGAAATACCTTTCAGTGCATTCTCCATCCTCTTTTTTCCTTCAAAGAAAAATGGCTTTGTAACTACTGCAACGGTAAGAGCTCCTATTTCTTCTTTTGCTATCTGAGCGATCACAGGAATAGCACCTGTTCCCGTCCCGCCTCCCATACCAGCAGCTAAAAACACCATATCAGCACCTTCAAGGACCTGCTTTATTCTTTCCGAGTCCTCCTCTGCTGACCTTCTGCCTATTTCAGGATTACCCCCTGCTCCAAGTCCCCTTGTGAGTTTAACACCTATCTGAACTTTTGTTTGTGCCTTATTCAGAGCGAGAACCTGTGCATCAGTATTTACTGCAATAAGCTCAACACCTTCAACACCTTCTTCGGAGAGAGAGTTTATTATATTGCATCCGCCACCACCCACACCAACAACTTTTATAACTGGCTTGAATTCGCTGAAAGGTTCCATAAATAATTCACCTCCTTTTTGTCAATTTTTTCATATCAGGAAAACAAAAAGGCAAACCACTGCTTAACTTTTTCTCTAAATCTTTTGAGGAAACCATGACCAGATGTATAAGGTTTCGCCTCATATATAGGTATATTCTTTGAAGCATAGATGACAAGTCCAACTGCTGTTGAGAAAATCGGACTTTCAATATCTTGAAGTCCGCTTATATTCTGCGGGTATCCTATTCTGACTGGGAGACCGAGTATTTTTTCTGCTATTTCATCTATGAAAGGAAGTTGAGATGTTCCACCGGTTATGACGACGTTTCTTATGTATTTTGGGAAGGGGCTTGCGTCAAGTCCGGTTTTTATTCTATCAAAAATTTCCTCTACTCTGAGCTGAATGACTTCTGCAAGCTCTTTTCTCGGGATGTCAATAAGTTGTCCTGGACCGGCTTTTCGCACGCCCTGAATTATTTCTTTTTCTGAAATTCTGTTTGCGTTTGCGCATCCATATTTCCTCTTTATATCTTCTGCAACATTTCTTGGTATTCCGAACCTCACAGCAATATCGCTTGTTATATGGTTTCCTGCTATGTCAATTTCAACAGTATGAACGAGGCTTCCGTTATAAAAGACCGCAACATCTGTTGTTCCGCCACCTATATCTATAAGCACTGTTCCTATTTCCATTTCTTCTGGAAAGAGAACCGCTTCGGCAGAAGCTATTGATTGAAGGACTATATTTCTCACAACAAGCCCTGCTCTCTCGCAACACCTTATCACATTCTTTATAGCGTGGAGATTTCCTGTTATTATGTATATATTAGCTTTCAGTTTCCTCCCGTACATTCCCACGGGCTTTAATATATGTCTTTGGTCATCAACCACAAACTCCTGAGGTATTATGTGAATTATCTTTTTGTCTGGTGGTATGTTATCTACTTTTGCGCTTTCTATAACTCTTTTCACATCTCTTTCTGTTATTATTCCGCTTGGAGTGGAGACCATGCCCTCGGCGCTAAATCCCGATATGTGTTCTCCTGCAATACCTATTATAACATCTTGAATTTTCGCATCTATCATTTTTTCTGCTTCTGATACAGAACGAGCAATTGATTCTGTCATCTGGTCTATATCATAAACCATTCCTTTTTTCATACCCTGCGATTGAGAAAGCCCCATACCTACGACTGATAAACCTCCGGGAGTTCTTTCCGCAACAATTGTGCAAACTTTCGTGGTTCCCACATCAACACCAACAATGTATTTATCTTCCTGCGCTTTCATATCAAAATCCTCCTTTTCTCTATTTTAAAAATCTCCTGCAAAAAATACATATAAAATCTATATTACAAAAAAAGATTGCATATTTCCAAAAATTTTTCAGCTAAAAGATAACCATCATTACCCCAAACTTTTATCTCACAAAGACCTTTTCTTCGTTCCTCATATCTATCTCCTTTGCACTGCCGAGGTTTTGCTTCAAAGTCAAAAACCTTGCGAAAGAAGAATAAAGGTCATCTTTCGGTAAGATGATTTTCTGTCCCTGCTTTGTATAAAGTTCAAGAGAAAAATCAAAGCACACAATCTGTTCAATATCACGAGTAGCAGAAGAAACATGTATGATAAATTTTGAAATTTCTTCAAGGTTGCATCTTTCTGATTTCAAAAATAAAAATGGCAGAGAAAATCTCTGAAGTCCAATGCTATAGATTTGATTTAAAATCAACGGAGTTTGTATTTTTGAGTAATCTGATGAGACCACGAAAACCTTATCTTCATCTATGAGCAAAGCTATTGGGACAACCTCTTCAAATTTCAGCTCAACAAGGTTAGGAAGAGAGAAAGAGACCGAGCAGTTTTTTGCCCACAAACTATCTTCACAAGCATGCCACAAAAAATATAAAAAATCTGATAAACTTCCATAATCAAACTCGCTCACCTTCATCTTTTCAAAACTTTCAAGTATGTCTTTTTTAACAAGCTCAGAAACAGAAGAAAAATTATCTATCCTTATCCTATCTACTCTGAAATCAAAGAAAAAAGGCAGAATGACAAAGAAAGAGAAAATCAGAGATGAAAAAATAGGGAATAGAGAAGATAAAAACTCCGCCTTCAGCCCAAGCTTACTCTTTTTTATATCAAACCTCCTATGAGCATATCTATCGTATGAGACAGAATAACCTGTGTAAGTAGAATCAGAAAACCTCATAAATTCAATTTTACAAAAAATGAAAAATTCCGAGCCCTATGACGAATAGAAATAAATAAAGTGAATGAGCCAGAAAATAACCAGAGCCAGAATAACGCCCCTTTGAACAATATAAATTTTGAAGAAGTCGTAAACTTTGTGCAAGAAATATCAGAAAGTGTCATTCATCTTATCAGGAATAATGATGTCCCAAGAACGTTTGACCTCGTTCCAAAAGCACTTTACCTTATGAGCAAGAGCTTCTTCCTTCTCAGACGTGAAGATGAAGAAAAAATGAAAAGCTACGAGCAAAAGCTCAAAAAAATAAAAGAAAAATTTTCAATCATAAAAAGGTATTACGAAATCATGAGTGAAATTGAGGACTCCGCAAATAAAAATTCAATCGGCAAGATAAAAAGCGGAACGGTAATCTTGAAAAAAATATAAAATATGTTAAGGAATTAAATTCAAAAAATCCCTTGAAAATCCGAAATAAAGATATAAGATGACGGGAATACGAGATATATTGCTCGGAGCTAAAAATGGAATGTTCGCATTCCAATCTGCGCTCCAGATCGTCTCAACAAACATAGAGAACGCCCAAACCGAAGGATATACAAGACAGACCCCTCTGCTATCACCTCTGCCACCAAGTCAAGTTGGAGTCATATTTGAAGGAGCAAAAAGAGAAAGGTTAGATTTTTTAGAAAAAAGAATGAGAGCAGAAATTCAGAACCTTAAAGATTTTGAGACACAGAAAGAATTTCTTTCAAGAATAGAAACAATTTTCAGCGACACAGAAGGAAGCGGATTATTGAACCACATAAACGATTTTTTCAACGCATACGAAGAGCTTGCAGGCAATCCTGAAAATCCATCGGTAAGGCAAAATGCAGTCCTGAAAGCGATAGCTATGTCATCTGCTTTCAGAGAATCAGCTGAGTCGCTTGTTCAGATGAGATTGGAAGCAGATAAAAAAATAGAAGATACCGTAAAAGAGATAAATCAGCTTTTAAATCAGATAGCAACTTTGAACAAAAAAATAGCAGAACTTTCAGCCGCAAGAGAAAACGCCAACACTCTAAAAGACCAAAGAGACCTCGCTATAAGAAAACTTTCAGAACTCGTTGATATAAACACTTTTGAGACCGAAAACGGAATGATAAATGTCTATTTGAGAAGAGGAGGACATGTTCTTGTTGATAAAGACAGGGCTTTTTCTCTTCAACTCCAGCTTGACCCATCTAATCCCGCAAACCCATTTGAAAACTCGCAAAATCTCAAAAAAATAAAATATGTAGATGGTAAAGGGAATGTATGGGATATAACTCCTTTTATAATAAGTGGTGTTCTCGGCGGAACTCTCAAAATAAGAGACCACTTCCTCCCCGAAATAATCACAAAAATAAATAACCTTGCAAGACAGATAATAGAAATCATAGGAAAAATCCACTCACAAGGAGTAGGTGCAACACATTTCAGCTCAGTTATATCTTCGTACTCAGCAAGCGATTCGTTCTCTCCAATAAATTCCGCAAACTTACCATTCACAGCATCATCAGGAACTATATCAATAGCAATATACGATGAAAACGGAAACCTTATCAAAACTTTTCTCATCAGCTACGACCCGAATGTAGATGGTATAGCAAACATAGCAAATTTCATAAATTCATCTCCCGACAACACAGGATACATAACAGCACAAATAACACCAGACAACAGATTGAAAATAGAAGCAAACGCAGGATACAAATTTGATATTTACAACGATACAGGCGGACTTTCGGTTGCACTCGGTATAGATACACTTTTTGTAGGTAAAAATGTCTTTGAATTTGATGTAGCTCAGGAGTTCAAAGAGGACCCGCTCAGGGTATCTTCATCATCAGACCCTGCATCTCCGTTCAACAACGATATAGCAAACAGAATCTCTGCTCTGCGAGAAGAGAAAATAGATGGAGCAAGAACAATAGCAGATATATATCTTGAGATACAGAATGAAATCGCAAACAGTTTGAATTCTGCTAACGCTGAGTTCAGTGCAAGACAGCTCGCAGTAAATACACTTGAAGCACAAATACAAGAAAGGTCAGGCGTCTCACTTGACGAGGAGTTCATAAGAACTATTCAGTATCAGAGAGCTTTTGAAGCATCCGCAAGAATAGTCAGAATAACAGATGAACTTATTCTCACAATACTCGGACTCGTAGGAGGAGGATAAAAATTTTGAGAAAAGGATTTTTGAAGGAGGTGAGAAAATGAGGGTTCCAACAAGGTTTCTGTTTGAAACAAGAAAAGATGCAATAGTGAAAAATCAAGATATACTCTTTGATCTGCAGAAGAAAATTTCTTCTGGTCTGAAAATCATAAGACCATCTGATAGCCCCGCAGAGTATTCAGTAGCAAGAGGGATTGAAGTTCATATATCAAAGTTAGCAAGAGATATAGCAGATTCTTCCGAGGTGCTCACTTTTCTTCAAGCAAAAGAGGAAGTGTTAGCAAGGGTATCTGATTTACTCGCACAGGCAAAGCTGTATGCAGAAAGAGGGATAGACGCTCAGAGTTCAGAGGAATTCGCATCACTTGCGAGCGCGGTTGAAGAAATGATAAAGCAAGCCGTAGACCTCGCAAACACATCTATTAGAGGCAGATTTATATTCGGTGGCTCAAAAATTTCACCAACATCAAACTCTTACAGAAAACCTTATGAAGATAGAGAGATTTTAGACCAAGAAGTATGGGAAGCACAAAAAGGAGTAGAACCCTCAAAAACACTCGGCGAAGAGTTCGGAATAAAAGAAGGGAAATTCACTCTTGAAGTAAAAGACCCATCAGGAAATACAATATTCACAAAAGATATAAGTTATTTTGATGGAGATAGAATCGGAGACCTTGCGAACAGAATAAACACAGAAGGAGGAGGATTGGTTCTCGCAAGCGTATCCCCAGACGGAAAACTCAGAATAATATCTTCAACCCCCGGATTCAAATTCTCAATAAAACAAGATACCATGGGAATATTTGCCAAATTCGGAGGAGACGGAATTCCAGAGTATCACGGAGACAACTCATCTTTTTCAATAGAGATAAAGTCAGCAATGGTGAGGATATCAACTCCCGGAAAAGATATATTTGGAGATCCTTCACTTTCTGATTCTGACGGAGTTCTGAACACTCTCAAAAACCTTTTGGATATTTTGAGGTTCAAGAAAGAGGGAAACACTCAGGAGCTTTTGAGATCAGCAGTTCTTGACATAGAAAAGGCGTATGAAAAGTTAAACTCTGAGAGAGCAAGAGTGGGAGCAGAAATAAGCTTTGTTCAGGGAAGGAACGATCTTTTGAACTTTATCAAAACTCAGGAGTCAATAAGGAAATCAGATATAGAGGATCTTGATATGGCATCGGCGTCGGTAGATTTGACGCTCAAAGAAAGTATAACTCAGGCGTCAATGATAGTAGCAGTCAGAGCTTTTGAGCTAACACTGATGAGGTTTCTCTAAAATTCCTATCGAACGCTTGTTGATCTTCTCCTTCCCTACTTCATTATCTCTTTTATATTTTCAAAAAACTGCTGTAAATTAAAATTGTGTAAGATAAACTTCTTTACTTCTTTGCTAAGTTCTGTATTATCAATTCCGTTTTGGATTGTAATCTCTTCTATAACTTTTCCTATCTCTTCATTAGTAAATTTTGGTTTTTTGTTATAAAATTTCTCAACTATGGGATTGATGTTAATTATTTCAACTCCGATAAAATTAGGTGCGTGAGAAAATTTTTCTTTATCCTTGAACAATTTGATATACTTTTCTATATCTTGATCATCCAAAGTTTCCCAGTGCTTTATTCTTCCTCTTTTACAAAAATATGGGATTTTATCTCTAAAAACGACAAAATGAGCGAATTTTATTCCCCCTGCTCTTAAATTTGCACATTCTCCTAAAAGGTTTTCAAAATAATTATTAGCGTTCTGCTTAAAATTAGAAGTTTAGAAACATCAACTCCCTTTTTAACAATAGCAACATCAATAATTTTCTTATAGTATCCACCTTCTGTCTGAACTTCTTTACCATTTAAGAAAAATACATCATATAAGCCAGGAATAAGCATTTTTATAGTATTGCCAACGAATGCATGTAATGGTTTTAGTTTTTTGTCGCTTCTATCTCCGAATAGAAGATAGTTAATATAACTTTGTTTTATTGCATTATAAAAGCCGTCATAAAGATCTTACTTCGTTCATAATAAATCTCCCTTAAAAAATCATTTATAGCTTTTTGGTCTTTTTCTCTTTTTAGAAATTCCACATCTTTACTTGAAAGTTTGGGTATGCCAAAGTTTTCAATAAATGTTTTGGAATACGCCCTCCATCCACCCCGATAACTTTTAGCGGTTGCAGAAATATATGTTTCCATTATCTCTGAGTTCAATATCTTTTTCAGTAAATATAAGTCAGTAAATGGTCTTACCTTCGGGAAAATACCATAACCACTATAAAAAGTAGCGTCTTCTTTCTCGCATACCACAAATGTAGGTTTTAGAGTTATCGGTGGTGTTAATATTTTCTTACCAAAAGTCGTATTAATGCCCTGAGTTCTTCCGTACGCATACCAAGTTTCATACTCTTTTTAAGAGAATATCTTTGCAAAACAATAAGTATTTATAGGTCTCTGGGAAATTCTTTTTCAACTCTTCCTCGCTTATTATAACATATCTACCATTTACTTTTTTATAAGGGAATATAATTCTTCTTTTGTTTTCCAAAATGTCTTTTTCTGACTTCAATATGCTAACTTTTATTATCTCTTTTGTTATTTCTTTCTCTATCAGAAATTTCTGTCCTCTAAAATATTGAATGAAATATTTTCCTTCTTCTTCGGGATTTTCCAGTATATATACTTTATCAGCTAATGTAGCAAGTCCCACTCTTATATCTGCAATATCTTTCAATCTGTAATAGGAGTTCTCAATTATAGAAATAATCTCTTTTTCTTTATTAGAAACCAGTATCCATTTTTCGGGGTTGAGGTCTTTGAAATATACTTTTTCTCCCTCAATATCATTTAAGTTTTTCAAGTCCCTTTCGTCTTTAACCTTTTTCAAAATGAAATAACTTTTAGGTTTTTTGGAAATTACTGTGATAGCAGAATATGTAGTAATACCTTCAAATACTTGATAATGTCCAAAATCCACTATCTCTTCAATATATTTATTTAATTGAAGAAATTTTCTCAAGCTCTTGCCAGCGTGCGTAGTAAAATAACTATTTGGCGTTATATACCCAAGCTGACCGTTTTCACTTAAAAGCTCTATTCCAAGTTCAATAAAAGGTATAAATATATCGGTATCACCACTTGTAAATTTCCAATATTTTCTCATTATTGTCCTTGTCTCCTCGTCTAAATTTTGTATTCTCACATAAGGAGGATTACCTACGACTGCTGAAAATTTCAGGTCATTTAAAGTTCTCTTCAAAAAATCTTTGTCTAAGCTGTTTCCGTTGTAGATATTAAATTTTTCGGGAATTTCGCCTTCATTTTCAAAAACCACCAGAGCTAATAAAATTTTTGCTCTTCTGACCGCAGATGGGTCAATATCTATACCGAAAATGTTTTCTTCAACGAGTTCTTTATAGCTCTTTTTTTGAAATTTCTGTTTTAGTTTAAGTAGAGTATCTATCAAAAACGCTCCGCAACCGCACGCTGGGTCTATCACTCTTATATCTCTATTCAAATTCTCTGAAATAACACGAGTATTTATGTAATTCACGATAAAGTAAGGAGTATAAAAAGTACCTTTTAGTTTTTTGAACTTATCATCAACAGCCCTTTCAAAGTGCTTTACTAATTCCCATATATCTAAACTTTTGGTGTGCTTCTCAAACAGCAAAGAGGAAACTTCAATTTGAGAGTAAAATTTACTCAAAAAGCGTTCAAAATCTAACTTTTTTGCAATTAAGTATTTGATCAAAATTTCCTGTTCAAACCGGGTTAAACTATTTACTACCAACTCTTCAATAGGGAAAGCACTTTCCATCGGTTTAAATTTTTTCTAAACTTGCTGAGGGTTTCCTCGTCATCTACGCATCATATAATAATATATAAAGGGAGTCAAAGAAAGAGAAAAATCAAGTTCCGTTTCAAAAAATTTCTCCCCGGTTTGAAATAGCCACCAAAAAAAGTTTTACATAAAAATCATTTATGAGTGAAGAAAATAAAAAGTGATATAAGAGAGATAAAAATCTTGTAAAATCCGAACAGCCAGAGTTTCAAACCGATAACTATTCTTCTCAAAATAATAAGAGAAATTACTCCGAATATAAAGGAGGAGAAAACCGAAACAAAAAAGGACTCTAAACTCACATCGCCAAATGTCTCCTTTTTCAAAAAGACCTTCATAAGTTCATAAGCTATGGCGGAAAAGATTGTAGGTATTGAGAGAATAAAAGAGAAGTTGAACGCCTGTTGGGGATTCATTCCGACGGCAAGAGAAGCCGATATTGTAGCACCTGACCTTGAGATTCCGGGAACAGCTGCAACCCCCTGCATAACACCAACGAAAGCGTACTTGAAAAAATCAGAAAGTTCAAAACTCAAATTAAAACGCGTTGAAAACAAAATCAAAGCTCCAAAAAAGAAAGAAAAAGAAAGCAAAAGCATATTTTCCTCAACTTTGTCAGAAACACTCTCAAGAAAAAGAGCAATAGGAACAGTAAAAAGAAAAGAAATAACCACCTTTGAGATAAGCTTCCTACTTTTAAGATATTTTTTCACCTCATCTCTCATAACAAATAAGACAGAAAGAAGAGTTCCAAAGTGAAGCATTACATCAAAACCAAGAGGATTTTTCATTTTCACTCCCAATAGATTTTTGAACAGAGCAAGATGTCCGGAACTTGAAATAGGTAAAAATTCTGCCAAACCCTGAACTACCCCAAGTAAAAAAGCTTCAAGAATATCCATAAAATAAATCTTAAAATTTCCCCACATCAAAAAATCGCGCAAAGATAAATCTACATTTTATAAATCAGAAAAAGCAAAAGTTTTATCAAAAAAGCAAAAAGGAAAAACTTGGATTCAAAAAATAATTTCTAAATACTATGAATGGGCAAAGATATGTTTTAGCAAACTTCAAGATGAACAAAAACGCAGGAGAAATCAAAAAGTGGGCAGACCAAATACTACAACTGATGTATAAAAGACGCGAAAAAATAAGGGTAAAAATAGGAGTTGCACCATCTTTTGTACACATACTCACAGCAAAATCACTCTTTCAAGGAACAGATATAATGGTAGGAGCACAGAATATGTATTATGAGGAGAGGGGAGCTTTTACAGGTGAAGTTTCTGTATCACAGCTTAAAGATATAGGAGTGGATTTCGTGATAATTGGACACTCCGAAAGACGGAAAATTTTCAAAGAGGATAACGAACTCATAGAAAAAAAACTCATATCAGCGATAAGGTATGGAATACTTCCAGTTTTGTGTGTCGGAGAGACACTTGGAGAAAGAGAAAACGGATTGACAGAAAAAGTGATAGACGAACAGCTCAAAGCTGTTGAAAGAATTCCCGATGAGATGATGAAGATTGATTTAGTAATAGCATACGAGCCGGTTTGGGCAATAGGCACAGGTATACCCGCAAAGCCAGACCAGATAGCCGAAGTTATAAACAAAATAAAAAATAAGCTGAAAAATAAATTTCCGAAAATTTCTGTTCTTTATGGCGGGAGTATAGATGAGAATGTGGCAAAAGAAATAAGGCATATTTGCGACGGGGGACTTGTTGGCTCTGCATCTCTTGACGCACAGAAATTTTACAAAATAGCAGAAAATTTTGAAATCTGAAACCCAAAACCCAAAAATCATTCCACATTATATAGCTGTTCCCTTATTCTTTCTATCTCAAGCTTCATATCTATGACTTTTTCCATTATGTTTATGTCAGTTGATTTACTCCCAAGCGTATTTATTTCTCTCAAAATCTCCTGTGATATAAAAAGGAGTTTTTTCCCATCTCCCTCTCTTTGCAATTCCTCCTCAAACGAAGCAAGATGGGATTTTATTCTTGTAATCTCTTCCGATATATCTGATTTTCTTACTATATGAACAACACCGGCAAGGTCAATTATGTTATCAGGTATCTCCCTGAGCCCTATCTCTTCTGCAATTTGATTTACTCTCTCTTTCAAAACACTTTTAACATACTGTGGGAAACTTTTGTGGAGCTGTTCAACCTCAGCGGTAAGTTCCTTCAATCTTTCCAACCTCTCTCTTATATCTTCTTTAATTCTCTGCCCTTCTTCAATTCTTGAATCAATGAATTTTTGCAGGCACGATAAAAAGATATAAAAAAACTCTTCTTCGCTCCTTTTATCTATCTTTTTAGAGAAAAGATGAAAGAATTTCAATCTTGACTCTGGCTCCTTTCGCACGATAACCTCTATCTTTCCCCTTTTGACCCTCTTTTTTATCTCCATCTTTATTCTCGGTTCCATATGTGAAAATTCGTAGGGAACATCTACAAATATATCAAGAAATCTGCTGTTATATGATTTTATTATGCAGACAATTTTTCTTCTTGCAACAAAACCGTACTCCATACCATATCCTGTCATACTCTGCATACGAAAAAAATTGGGAAAAAGTATAATTTTTGAGAAAAAAAAGAAAATTATGATTACAATTTTCTCATAAAATTTTAAGGGAGGTAGAAGATATGGATCTGAAAAAGGCGTGGGTTTTTTCTTTTTTTATCGCATTTGGAGGAGCTTCTTGCAGTATACAGAAATTAGCAATAGTGATGACAGCAGAAGCGACAGGCGAAGCGGCACAAGAGATACAAAAATACGATGTGCCGTTTATCGTAGGTGCTGGAATACCATCTAACCTTCTTATACTTGAAACGGGGCGACTCCTTGACCCTGAAAATGAAAAAATTCTCTCAAACCTTGCGGAAACATACTGCTCATACGGTTCAGGTTTTGTTGAAGATTATGACCAGGAAAAAGCAAACATTTTATACTACAAAGGTTATAAATATGCGGAACAGGCGCTATCTTTGAAAAACAAAGAATTTGCGAAGGCGCTGGAAAAACTGAAAAAAGGAGAGGGTTCTCCCGAAGAGCTTGCAAAAACACTGAGAAAAAAAGATATAAAAGAGGCGTTCTGGTACACAGCTTGTCTTGGGTACTGGATTTCTACCTCCAAAGGTTCTCCTGAATCGGTCGTTGAAATATCAAAAATGCTCGCACTGGTAGATAAACTCATAGAGCTTGATGAAAATTTCTTCTACGGCGGTCCTCTTCTTCTCAAGGCGAGCTTTTATGCAACCGCACCGAATATATTAGGGGGAAGCCCTGTAAAGGCGAAAATATACTTTGATAAAGTGTTCAAAAAAACCGGAGGTAAATTTTACCTTGCCAAGGCGGTGTACGCACAATTTTACGCAACACTTCTCAAAGATAGAACCGAAAAAGAAATTTACGAAGAAGAGATAACAAGGTTAGAAGAAAAAATAAAAAGTTATGATGATATTATAGCAAACACTGAGGACCCGAACATAAAGGCGAAACTGCAAAACCAGGTTGAAAACTTCAAAAAAGAGCTTGAAGAACTCAAAAAGAATGAGGTAGCTGAGCTCTTTTCAGAAAAGACGGGAGAGCAGATATTTGATGAGGTAATTCAAGAGATTTTAGACGCCAGATTAGAGGAAAATCCTAACATCGCGCTCATAAACGCAATTGCAAAAGAAAAAGCAAAAATACTCAAAGAGAGAAAAAGCCAATACTTCTGAAAAGCAAATACTACACCTTGAACTTTGATGTTATTTCCTCAAGCCCTTTTATGAGCTCATACAGAGCTGAAACGCTTTTTGATGTCTCCTCAAGCAAGCTTCTATTCCCCTCAGCAATTGAAACAATCTGAGAAATATTTCTTGTACCTTCTCCTACACTCCTTGACTGCTCCTCCATTGCTGAACTTATAGATGCCAGAAGTTCTGTTGCTCTTGAAATAAGTTTGCTTATATCTTCAATAGTTATAGTTCCGCCCTCAGCCGATTCTGTTGCTTCTACAATCTGCTTTTTCAAAATCTGAAATCTTCTTATAAGTTCATCAAGCTGTTCGCTGAACTCTCCCATTATTTTCTTGATATTTGTTGATTCGGTTTGAGTTCTTTGTGCAAGTTTTCTCACCTCTTCTGCGACAACAGCAAAACCCCTTCCTGCATCCCCCGCCCTCGCCGCCTCAATAGATGCGTTCAGTGACAGCAAATTCGTCTGGTCGGCAACATCTTCTATCACCTCCGCCACAGATGAAACCTCTTTTGCTGCGTCTCCCACCCTTTTCAGAACATCCATAATATCATCAAAAAGCTTTGAAACTTCCTTTATCTTTGTAAGAGAAGAAACAACTACGCTTTTTCCCTCACCTGCCTTTGCGTCTACATTCTTCTGAAATTCAAGAATTTCCGCAACATTTTTTGAAATCTCAGAAGATGTCGCCTGCAACTCCTCCATAGCTGTCATAAGCGATGCTGTCATATGATTCTGCTCCTCTATCTTCCTCAACATCTCTCGTGAAATACCGCTGAATCTTTCCGACACCTCAACAAGTCGCCTAACACTTCCCAAAAGAACATTAACCATAGACGCCATATTATCTAAAAACCTATTGAAGTTCCGGGAAAGTTCATCAATCTCATCTGATGATGTGGTTTTTATTCTTTTTGTCAGGTCCGCCCCACCTTCTGCAAGTTTCTTCAAAAACAAAGAAACATCTTTTATTCTTGAAGATATTGAATTCACTAACCAAAAAGCAAAAGCAATAAAAAACGCAAAAATCAACAAAGACAGCAAAATAGAAATCAGAGCAGACCTACCTACAATAGCTATAACTTTTCTGAAAAATTCTGTTTTGAGTTCAGAAACCGCATTCTGAAACTGTTTTGATTTTTCTGATAATTCTTGAAGGACTTCGGGAGAAAATTCTTTCACCGCTCTGCCAGCAGTAACAACGTAATCTTGCATAGAACTATCAACTTTTTCCGCACTCTTCAAACCTAATTTCTTCAAATTATCAAGCTGTTCCAAAATAACATTTATATTTTTTTTCGTATCTTTTAACCTTTCTTCTGACTGAAACTTTACTGCCTCAACTAATATATTTGCGATTTTATCTTTTTCTCTATCTATTATAAGAACGCTATCGAATTCTCTCAAAATTACTTCTGCATTTTTGGCGGAGAAAAACGAGAATATACCGGCTGAAAGGAAAACAAATCCACCTACCGAAAACCCCAGAATTATTTTTGTTCTTATATTCACTCTATCTTATTTCAAGGATGACTTTTACTCCTTCTCCAACTTTGTCAAGAGGGATAACTCCTATTGCGCCTTTTTGTGTTTTTACAACAGCCAGAATCTCATCTGGGGTTAGTTCTCTCGGAGGAACTCCTTCACCTGCAAGTGCTTTCTGAAGCCAATGAGCTTTATATTCACTTTCTGATATACCTAAAAGTCCTTTCAAAAATTTCTGTTTTACTCCATCACCTTTGAGCATAATTAGTTGAGCGGGCGTTCCATCTGGCAAAGTTGATGAAAATCCCAAAAACAGTGCTTTTACCTGCTCCCTTGTGAGCGAAGGAGCTGAAGGATTTGCTATGACCGCAACACCCTGAGCAAACACAGAAGAGGTTAAAAATAAGAAAGATAAAAAGGTAAAAAAAGGAAGGAAGAATCTGATACCTTTCCAAC